>MFKY01000037.1 GCA_001781175.1 Candidatus Kaiserbacteria bacterium RIFCSPHIGHO2_01_FULL_55_37 | reverse complement strand
GTTTTTGCAACAAGATTAGATACAAATGGGAAGACGGAAGTACTACTCGTCAGAAGTAAGAAGACGGGAATTTGGCAGTTCCCGGGCGGAAAAGCAGAATATGTCGCCCGCAATCCCGAAACGGGTAAAAAAGAAATTGTCGCCAAAGAAGGAGACACATGGAAGTTCAAGGATGGCACAGACGCTCCGAAAGTTGAGGTGACCCTTGAAAATCCTCAGGAATGTCTTCAGCGGGAGATTAGCGAAGAGCTAGGCGAGAATGTGGAATCGCCAAATCTGAGGTCGTCCGGTTTTTACACCATAGGGACTTCCAGATTCTTGATTCACGGGTTTGTCGCTAACAATTTGGTCGTTGATCCCACAAAAGTCAAACCCGATGAAATCGACAAGATCGTTTGGACAAGTAACCCTTTCAAGGAAACAGAGGACGATGAAATTACTCCAATACGATTCACGGACCAAACAAGAGACGTCTTGGGACGTTTCTTTGATAAACCTGAAACAACCTCCGAAGGGAATGAATGATTTGTTTTGAATTACGCATCGTTCTAGTCACAATAGTCAGACTATAAACATCGCGGCGTCGGTGCCGAAATCTAATATCTCATGGGGGTCACGCGTAGCCGGGGAAGAAGTCGACTTTTATTTGCCTCCTTGGTACGCCCATATCGCGCAGTGTCTTTTTGAATGCGTTTACCATCGCATGCGGTCCCGAGATATAGAACGTGCGCTCGCGGTAGTCGGGCATCGACTCTGCGATCAGACGCGCGTCAATCGGCCCCCCATGCGCCCACGCAGGCACTGACGGCTCAGCCGTCAGTGCGTACACGGTGCGTATCCCCAGCTCACGCGACGCTCTGTCAAAAATGTCTCTGTACGCAATCTCGGAAACCGTTTTATTGGAATACAGCAGTACCGCATCGCGTGCTTCCCCGCGGTCGAGAAGGTCGAGGATCATGCTGCGAAAGGGCGTGACACCGATACCGCCGGCGATGAAAGCGAGTTTGCGCTTCGTATCTTCCGGCAGGACAAATTCCCCGCTCAATTGCGACGCGACAACCGAGTCCCCGACTTTCATAGCGGACAGGGCGTTTTTGAAAGTGCTGGCGGGGCTGTAAAACTTCAGACCAAGGCGCAGGTCAGGCTCGGCGGGCGAAGACGCCAACGTGAAGTAGCGTCTGTTGCCCCTGTTGTCCGGATGCGCATGAGCGAGGGTCCACTCCATGTATTGCCCGGGGCGGTACGAGAGAGCGCGTGCCGACTCGAAAACGTAGTCGTACGTATTCTCGGCGACTTTGACCTTTTCTTTAAGTTTGAGAAAAAGTTTCTGCTTGGGACTCACGAGGTAGGAAAATACGTTGCCCGCGATGAGTGCCAGCTCGGGCGTAAAGTAGAACGAACCGACGTGTGCGGGCAGTACAGAGAGAAAACCGACAATCCCTCCGTACAGAATACGTGCCCATCTCTGAGGCGGAGTCGTAAGCGGTTCGGTGAGCATCACAAAGACGAAGAACAACAGCGACGAATGCAGGAGCATTCTCCACAGTGCCGAGCCGACGTCCCCGACCGACGGACCGTACATGACGGCAATCGACGCGAATCCGACGAGAAAATAGCCCGCCACCAGGTCTAGGTGACGGATTTTCCGGACGACGGCAAGCCCGCCGAGTAGAACGAACGGCATCATTGCCGCCGTCCCCACCCACCAACCCGCCGAGAGCCCGACCGCAAGCGCGGGCAGTGCCACGCCCAATGCCGCGGGGTTGAAGATGTGTTTTTTCCCGATAGCGAAAATGTACTTGGAACCTATCGCACACACCGACGCAAAGAGCGCGGTCGAGAAGAAGTACGGATCGGTGAGAGAATCGAGCGGGTTGACGATGAGTGTAAGGATGAGTGCGGTGATATACACCGACTCGACATTCGTCGGCGCGGCGAATGCCCGTGCGAATGCGTAATTAGTGAGCCAACATACACCAACGAAGAAAAGTGCCGAAAGAAAAATTGCCAACGGGCCGTACGGTATGAGACCGAACAGTCCCATCACCATCGCGGCTAGGGTGAGTCCCGCCAGATAATATAAAACGAGGCGGTACATCGTCGTCTTGTTCAGGAATCCGTCTATGATGGTAAGCATATGTGTATCGGGAAGCCCCGGGCGTCATTGTGGCATCACGCTGCTACGGGGCATCTCATAATACTATAGTGACACAAAGCCACTGAAACGGGACTTATAGTATGATGACGGACCATGGCAACGAAACCGAATTTTGGTGAGTCGATAAGGACTCTTCAGCGCGAAAAACGCTTTGCCGCCCTCGTAGTGAAGTACGGGGTGCCGGATTTGAAGCGCAAGGGCAAACCGTTCCAGGCCTTGGTACGTGCCATCATTGGCCAACAAGTGTCCGGTGCAGCTGCACGGACAATATTTGCGCGTTTTCTGACTCTTTTCCCGACGGGCAAGTTCCCTACGCCCGAAACGGTGAGTGCGATACCGCTTGAAAAGATGCGTGCAGCGGGCCTTTCGGGCCAGAAAACTTCCTATATCAAGGATCTCGCTGAAAAATTCTCCGATGGAACCATCAGGTACCGGATGTTAAGCAAAATGACGAGCGATGAACTTGTCGAACATCTGGTGCAGGTCAAAGGCATCGGCGTATGGACCGTACACATGTTCCTTATATTCACACTTAATCGTCCCGACATACTCCCGACCGGTGACTTGGGTATCCGCAAGGGATTCCAAACTCTCTACAAACTCAAAGACTTGCCGGACCACGCGCAAATGGAGAGGCTCGCCCTCCCCTGGAGGGCACATGCTTCCGTCGCATCGTGGTACCTTTGGAGGGTGGCGGACAGTGCCCGTCCGAAGCCTCGTGCGAAGGAGGGCGGAGCGAAGCTCAAGCCCCGACCCGTATCGCGTTCCACACGTCGGCGGCGGAAATAGCTCCTTCACGGATGATTACCGGGGTCGCTTCCGATAGGTCGACGACCGTAGAAGGTTGTTTCGCGGGCAATTCGCCCGCATCAATAACGAGGTCCAAGCTCTCCGCCGCGGTACCGAACTGCGCAAGTATCTTTTCTACGGAGCGCTCCGGACTTCGTCCGCTTAGATTGGCGCTCGTCGCGGTGACCGGCCTGCTGAATTCGCGGACGAGCGCGAGACAAAAATCGTTGTCGGGGATGCGGAATCCGAAAGTTCTAATCCCTCGCATGATGCCTGTACTGACCTTCTTTTTTCCGCCGGAGGCGGATCCGCCCTTGGCGGACAAAATGAACGTCACCTGCCCTTGCGGAAGCCGTTCCGCCAAAAGTCTTGCATCGTCGGTCAATTCTGCATACCGGGCCGCCATACCCAAATCAGAAACAATCGCGTGTATCGGCTTGCCTTCGTCACGCCGTTTTATATTTTTCACCTTTGCGACCGCCTTGTCCGAGAGAGCGTCCGCCCCGAGCCCGTAGAACGTGTCGGTCGGGTATAGCACGACGCCGCCCGCGCGCAGCACGGCTGCCGCGCGGGCGGCCGAGCTATCCAAGTTCGTTTCGTCCAAACGGATGACCTCCATTGCCCCAGCCTACCGAAAATTGCCTGTTTCTGCTATAGTTTCAGCGTTCGCGCGGTTAGCTCAGTGGTAGAGCATCGTCTTGACGTGACGAGGGTCAAAGGTTCGATCCCTTTACCGCGCACAAATCACATCTTCCCTCCGCAGCCCGACAAGAACGCGTCGAACGCGGCCATCAACTCTTTCAGGGCCGCCGGTTGCTCTTTGAATTTGAAGTCCCCCACCGAAGCGACGGGCATAATGCCCGACGACGTACTCGTGAGAAACGCCCCGTCGTATCCGCCGAGGTCAGCCGGCCGGATATCTTGTTGAACGACTTCGAATCCGTGCTCCGCGGCAATGCGGCGCACAACCTTGCGTGTGACGCCCAATAAAATCTTTTCTTCGGGGGGCGAAAAGAGAGTTTTGCCCTTTATGCAAAAGAAATTCGTGCGCGTTCCCTCAGTGATGCATCCTTGCCTGTCGAGAAGAAGTGCGTCGTATGCGCCGGCATCTTTCCCTTTGCGGTAGGCGAGATAGCTCTGCAACATATTGAGTGTTTTCGCGTGGGGGAACGGACGTTCGTATTGATAGGTGACGCACGCGACCCCATCCCGGTACATTTTTTTGTCAGGAAAGAGGGGATTCAGGCAGAGGATATTGAGCTGAGCTTCTTCTGCCGTTTTTCCACCGATAAGCAGTATTTTTACGTTGCAAGTATCAACAGCGTTCTTCTCAAGCAACTTTGCAATGGCGTCCGCCACTCCGTCCGGCGTGAACGGATGCGCGACGCCAATGGCACGCGCGGACCCCATCAAGCGATCGATATGCTCCTCAAGAAAGTACGTTACGCCGTTGCTCACGCGGATGCTCTCGTAGACGCCAAAGCCGTACGAATATTCGATATTCGAAAGTGGCACTTCCGCCTCACCGATAGGCAATATTTTTCCGTTGCGTGAAAAGTATTTGAAATCCATATTATTGATCTTGTAGGAATCCGCCCGCTTGATGCGCCCAGAGTTGAGAATAAATCCCGCTTCCGGCGACAAGCTGCTCGTGCGTTCCCTCCTCCGCTATCTTCCCGTTTTCGAGCACAATAATGCGGTCCATTTCCCGCAACGTCGAGAGCCGGTGCGCAATCGCGATGACCGTCTTCCCTTTCATCAACTCGCGGAGCGCCTTCTGGATTTCCACTTCGCTCTCACTATCGAGCGCCGAGGTCGCCTCGTCGAGCAAGAGTATCGGCGCGTTTTTCAGTATTGCGCGGGCAATTGCGATGCGTTGGCGTTCGCCGCCGGAGAGCTTGATGCCGCGCTCGCCGACCATCGCGCCGTAGCCGGTCGCAAGCCTGGAGATGAAGTCGTGCGCCTGCGCGAGCTTCGCCGCTTCGATGATTTCCTCTTCGGTTGCGCCCGGATTTCCGTATGCGATGTTCTCGCGGATGGTGCGGTGGAAGAGCAGCGGCTCCTGCGGCACGACCGAGATGGCGTTGCGGAGGCTCTCCTGCGTCACGCTCGCGATATCGGTGCCGTCAATCGTAATCGTCCCCGCACCCAGATTATGGTGGCGCAAGACGAGCCGGACGAGCGTGGATTTCCCCGCGCCCGAGCGGCCGACGACACCGACCCGCTGCCCCGACGGGATGATGAGCGTGAGGTCCTTGAAGACGACGTTCTCCCCATAGGAGAAGCTCGCCTGATTGAATGAGAGTGCCGCGCCTCCGATTACGAGCTCCGATGCGTTTGGCTCGTCGGGTATCTCGTGCGGAGCGATAATCTCTTCGAGACTTTCGCCTATCTCGCCCCACGTCTCGGCAAACTTGTTGAAATTCGAGCCGAGCGACTGCAGAAGTCCTTCTACCCTGAAAATGACGGTGATGACCAGAATGATGTCGCCAAACGAGAGAACGCCCGTGCGGGCGAGCTCCACGGTCGTGAATACCATGGCGCCTCCGAAAATGACGAGAAGCACGCTGTTTAAAATGCGCGTCCACTCGCCAAAGTACCAACTTTTCAAATGCGCCCTCCGGCGGTCGTCCGTCGCCCCCTTCAGCCGTTCTATCTCGAATTCGCGGCGCGCGTATTCCTGCATCGCGCTCACGTTGGTGAGCAAATCAACGGTAGCGCCGTTCAGAACCGTCTCAAGGTCATGCGCGCGCGCCGCAAGCGGGACCCTGCGGAATCCGAGATATACATTGACCGCCAAAATAATGACGACCCATG
>MFKY01000036.1 GCA_001781175.1 Candidatus Kaiserbacteria bacterium RIFCSPHIGHO2_01_FULL_55_37 | reverse complement strand
CTTTGGCGGAGAGGATTGGCGGCGGGGCGGGGGCCGAGGGCGCGGCGTACTCGCGCGCCCGAGAGAGCAGGCACGGAATCGAATCGTACAATTCAGTACAAAGCCACCAGGCCGACCCAGTAGGTCATTCTGCTGAATGAGGAGCGCGCGACTAGGGGTTGGTAAAATAGGTTCGAGCAGAGTTGTATAGAGTCAATGACGACAGAAAGCCCGCACTGCCGCGGGCTTTCTGCGCAGTGACGGCCGGAGCGATGTCGCGCGAGCTCGTGCGACCGCGAGGCGGGGTCGCGGAAATCCAATCGCGATGGCGATTGGATTATCTGTGACCATAACGTTACCAAATCGGGTTCGCGGAAATTTTTTGCAGCGAAATTATCCGTGGCCGATACGCAAAGCTTCGAAGTCGAATCAATCGGAAACTACTGGAGCGATTTTTCGTACTTGACCAGCGCGAGGGCAAAAGCCACGCGCTCGTCCTTATCGTCCGGTATGTCTGAAAAGATAGAACGGTACGGCTCCAACTTTTCCAGTAATTTCTGTAACGCGTCGTATTGCTCCGGCCCCTCGCTCGCAAGTACGGTGTTCATGACAGGTTGCACTTCATGACGCACTGCGAGTCCCACTTTGCTTGATAAGACCTCCTGCACTTTATGGTCATATCCTTTTGCGATTTCTCCCAACGTCATCGAATTTTTTTGGGCGCGCATGATACCGCCTTCGGCGCTACCGCTCAACCGTTGTTCGAATCCCATGGTTAGATTGTGTACTGATCGCGGCCTAAAAGCAATCCGTACCTTTTTGGTACAATAATCTGATGCACTACCTGCACACAATGGTTCGCGTTGAGAATCTGGAACGGGCGCTCGATTTTTATTGCGGAAAGCTTGGACTCGTGGAGGTGAACCGGCGCGAAGACGAGAAGGGGAGGTATACAAATGTTTTTCTCAAGGCGCCGGATGATGATGTCACTGCCCGTCGCGCGCCTCTACTCGAACTCACGTACAACTGGCCTGCCCGCCGAAGCGAGGGCGAGGGCGAAGGCGGGGACGCGGAGAAATACTCGGGCGGTAGAAATTTCGGGCACTTAGCCTACGCGGTGGAAAATATTTACGACTACTGCGCGGAGTTGGTGAAAAAGGAAATTGTCATCAATCGGCCGCCGCGCGACGGGCGCATGGCCTTTATCCGCTCGCCCGAAGGAATCTCAATCGAGCTGTTGCAGATAGGGGAGGCACTTCCGCCCGCGGAGCCGTGGGCCTCAATGCAAAACACGGGGGAATGGTAATGAGATAAGCCCGCTCCGGTCGATGATGAATCGATGGGAGCGGGCTTATGATTGCGTGCGGTCGCAAACAGGTCGGCCATCACAGCCTGATGAGCTTGATCCGCGACGCCCGCACTGAGCCCGGTCGAGCGTGATCCGGCGCGAATTCGAACGAAATTCGCGATTCTTCGCAGAACACCGTTGTGCTATCAATAAAATCGTTGATATGCACATGCGGTCCGTCA
Organism: Candidatus Kaiserbacteria bacterium RIFCSPHIGHO2_01_FULL_55_37; assembly: GCA_001781175.1. GTDB lineage: Bacteria > Patescibacteriota > Minisyncoccia > Phycocordibacterales > UBA2100 > UBA10103. Next base: position 33,130 of record MFKY01000036.1, on the reverse strand, counting down.
CCCCTTTTGATGGGGGGTGCAACGGCCCGCGGATTCTCGCGGGCGGGGGAAATTGAGCTCGGGCGAACGAAGCCCTGGTCCCCCTTGCCGGCAATGACGTTCGCGACGATTCCTTCAAAACGGTCTGACATGCGGTGTCCTCCCGGACGTTGAGCGGAACATATTAAGCGGAGCCTGAGCGGATGCTAAGTCAACCTATGTGCCTGAGTCAAGGAGGATTTTCCGCAAAGTAGCCCGCGGCTGCTATAGTGTCCGGATGAAGATTACGTCGGCCGAATTCGTACGGGGCATACGGGGTACCAATGAGATACTCTCCGACGGCATTCCGCAAATCGCTTTCATCGGCCGTTCCAATGTCGGCAAGTCGAGCATCCTGAACTCGCTTACGGGAAAGTCAGGCATGGCGCGTGTAGGAGATAAGCCCGGGAAGACGACGGAAATCAACTTTTTTCTGATGAATAAATCGCACTACTTTGTCGACCTGCCGGGCTACGGCTATGCGGCGGGTGCGCAGAAGGACCGTGACAAACTCCGCAAGCTCATCATCTGGTATTTCACAAGCGGCGAAGCAAAGCCGCAGAAAGTCGTCCTCATACTCGAGGCGAAAGCGGGACTCACAAAATTCGACGACCAAATGATGCAGCTCCTCAAAGAGCATCGGCATCCCTATATCATCGTTCTGAACAAAGTGGACAAGCTGTCGCAAAGAGAACTTTCGGAGCAGTCGGCTAAAATTGCGAAGTCTGCCGGCGGAGGCGGAGTAGTGCAGACCTCGGTCGAGACCGGACAGGGAATAGATGGACTGCGCGACGCGCTTCTGAGTGTATAATCTCCACCATGGCACGCATCCTCGTTGCTGGCTCTATCGCATATGACCGCATCATGGATTACGGGGGAAACTTTACGGACTCGTTCGTTCCGGACAAATTGCACACGCTGAGTGTCAGTTTCCAAGTGGAGCGCATCAAAGAGGACTTCGGCGGGGTCGCGGGGAACCTCGCGTACAATTTGAAGCTTCTCGGCGAAGAGCCCGAAATGCTCGGGACTGCCGGCTCCGACTTCGGCCGGTATGCGGAGTATTTGCAGAAACTCGGCATCTCCTCCGCTTCCGTGCATATCGACCCGTCGGACCTCACGTCCGTCGCGCACATCGTGACCGACCGCGCCAACAATCAGATAGCGGCATTCGCGATGGCGGCGGGCGCGAAGCCGTACGGCCCGCTTCCCGAGGGGGATTTCAAATGTGCCGTTCTCGGTGCCGGGTGCGTCAGCGATACTATTGCCGTTGCAGCACACGCGAAAACCAAGGGCATCAACTACTATTTCGACCCCGGCCAAGCAATGCCTGCATTCGCGGCGGACGACCTGAAGAACATCATTTCCGGAGCGGCGGGCCTCTTCTGCAACGACTACGAGCTTGGACTTATCGAAGAAAAGACAGGCTGGAACGAAGCCGCGCTCCTCACGCAGACGCCGCTGCTTGTCGTCACACTCGGCGCAAAAGGCTCACGGATATCATCGGCAGAAGGCGTCATCGAAGTTGCGGCTGTGCCGCTCACCAAACTCGTGGACCCGACGGGGGCGGGCGACGCGCATCGCGCGGGATTCATCAAAGGGATACTGGCGGGTCTTTCACTCAAACAGTGCGGGCAATTGGCGAGCGTCGTCGCGGCGTATGCCGTGGAAAATTTCGGCACCCAAAATCATCACTTCACGCTTGCCGAGGCGAGCGAGCGGTACGAAAAAGCATACGGCGAAAAAGTTGGGTTGTAGTATAATCACATTTCATGGACCCCGTTAGAAGCTTCGGGAATGTCTTTCAATATTGAACTTTATCATTCATACTGTAAATTATATGGCTTCTAACGGGGTGGACTACGACATCAAAGACATCGGCCTCGCCGCGGAAGGGAAGCGCCGCATCGAATGGGCCGAGCGTGATATGCCTGTACTGCAGAAGGTGCGCGAGCGCTTCGAGAAAGAACTGCCGCTCAAAGGCAAGACCTTGGCGGCGGTCCTCCACGTGACCGCCGAGACGGCGAATCTCGTCCGTGTCCTCAAAGCGGGCGGGGCCAATGTATTCCTCTCGGCATCAAATCCGCTTTCTACGCAGGACGATGTCGCCGCCGCGCTCGTGAAAGAGTACGAAATTCCGACGTTTGCGATAAAAGGGGAGAGCAAGGAGACATTCTTCAAACACATTGAGGCGCTCATCGCGCAAAAGCCCGTACTTACCATGGACGACGGGGCAGACCTCGTTTCCACAATTCACAAAGACCACCCCGAACTTCTCAAAGGTATGCTCGGCGGCACGGAAGAAACCACTACGGGCGTCATCCGCTTGCGCGCGATGCACAAAGACGGCGCGCTCAAAATGCCGATAGTGGCGGTCAACGACGCCAAGACCAAAAATCTCTTCGACAATCGCTATGGCACGGGCCAGAGTACGCTCGACGGCATTATCCGTGCGACCGACGTGCTGCTTGCGGGGAAAACCTTCGTAGTCGCGGGCTACGGCTGGTGCGGCAAGGGGCTTGCGATGCGCGCCAAGGGCATGGGTGCCAGTGTTATCGTCACAGAAATAGATCCCGTCAAAGCACTCGAAGCGGCGATGGACGGATTTTTTGTGACGACGATGCGCAGTGCCGCATCGGTCGGCGATATCTTCTGCACGGTGACCGGCAATATCAACGTCATCGGTGCGGAAGAGTTCAAAGTGATGAAGGATGGCGTCATCGTATGCAACTCCGGCCACTTTGATGTGGAGATAAATCTCAACGACCTGAAAAAAATGGCGAGCGGAGAACCGACTATGCCGCGCGAGAACGTCCAAGAGTACACGATTACCGGCCCGGCCTCCGCCAAAGGCTCCGGCGGGGGAACAAAGCGTATCCGCATTCTCGCCGAAGGCCGCCTCGTGAATCTTGCCGCCGCCGAAGGTCACCCCGCAAGCGTGATGGACATGAGCTTTTCCACACAAGCGCTCGGTAGCGCATGGATGGCCACTCAAAAGACACCGCTCGCTCCGGGCGTGTACGACATTCCCGAGGAAATGGAGCGGGAAATCTCATCACTCAAACTCGCGTCGATGGGTATGAAAATCGACGAGCTTACACCGGAACAAAAGAAGTATCTCGAAAGCTGGCAACACGGGACGTAGTATGGAACCAATGTTCGGTTCCATACCTGTATTCAAGGAATCTCCGGACACCCTACGGCTTCCGGACGAAAAAGAAATGCGCGAACGTCTCTTTGAGAGAGGCCCGGACTCGACGGACTTGAGAGAGCGTTTTTATCCTCTGCTGTTGCGTAAAGGGGGACAATCTCTGACGCCGGACGGCCTCGTGTTGTTACTTTCCTCTGCGCTTGATGAATACTCAAGAATGCAACCGCCACCATCAGTGTCAAATGCCGGAGAATTTGCGGAAGAATATATCCGGGCCCTTACGCCGCGGGCAAAAGATTTGCGCGAGAAAACAATTACACACTGGCGAGTGTTATACGGGAAACAAGAGACGACAGAGTAATATGCGTCCGTGTTTTCATACTGAGATAGTCACCCTAAGAAAGTCGTGCTCGATGGGCTTTGGTTTGGCCGTTGCCTTGTATGTATAAGAGAATAGTCGTGAAAGTCGGGACGAAAGTCCTTTCAAAGAATGACGGCACGCTTGATGAGCGGATTTTGCGACATCTGGCGGAACAAATTTCTCTGCTGAAACGGAAGAATGTCGAAATTATATTGGTGACCTCGGGCGCTGTCGGCTCGGGCCGCAGCCTGCTTACGCTCAAGGGTAAGGAAACGGTACCGAACAAGCAGGTATACGCCGCGATTGGTCAGGTGAAGTTGATGAGTACGTATTCGAAGTTGTTCGCGAAGCACGGCTACCTATGTGCGCAGGTCTTGGCGACCAAAGAAGATTTCCGTGACCGCGGGCACTATTTGAACATGAAAAATTGTCTTGCGGGTTTGCTCTACGACAAGGTAATACCAGTGGTCAACGAAAACGACGTAGTCGCCATTGCCGAGCTCATCTTTACCGACAACGATGAACTGGCGGGACTCGTTGCACTCCAGTTGAAGGCGGATGCGGTCATAATTTTAAGCAGCGTCGGAGGTGTGCTCGACGGGTCATCGCGGGTGATACCCGAGATTACAGGCAGGACGATTTCGTCGTTCCGGAAACATGTGACAATCGCGAAGACCGCCGGCGGGCGGGGGGGAATGGTAAGTAAGTTCGCCGTTGCCCGGAAACTCATGTCGCACGGCATACCGGTGCATATCGCCGATGGAAAGCGAAAAAATGTACTTTTAGATATTATGAAGGGGATTACTCTCGGGACGAAGTTCGTGCCACGCAGGAAGATAAAACGATAAATCTGTATGCGCTCCTGTTTTCACATAGAGATTACCACCCCGAAGAAAGTCGTGCTCAACGGACTTTGGTTCGGCCCCTACTCCGCTAAAGCTTCGAAGGGCAAGCCAAAGAAACCGAAGCGGGTCATCATATTTATCCACGGGCTCACCGCTTCCGCTTTCAGCATGAAGCGGGTCGTGGACGCGCTCGTAGACTCGCAGACCGCCGTCGTTACTTTCAACAACCGGGGATTCGAAAAAATCACGGAGATTAAACGTATAAAAGGGAAGAAAAAAGTCTGGGTTCGTGCGGGTGCCGCTCACGAGGTTTTTACGGAATGTGCGGACGATATACAAGGTGCCATTAACTTCGTAAAAAAAGCGGGAGTAAAGAACGTCTATCTCGCCGGACATTCGACGGGATGCCAGAAGGCGTACTATTGGGCATCAAAAAATAAAAAAGAACAGAACGTGAAGGGGATTATCCTTTTCGGGCCGCTGAGCGATTACGCGATTGCGGTTGAGTACGACAAACGAGGCAAGCTTGCAAAATCGGTGGCTTACGCGCGCCGGTTGGTGCGTGCGGGCAAGGCTCACGAACTCATGCCGGAAAAACTCGGAATGTGGTTTCCGTGCGATGCGCAGCGATTCCTGAGCTTATATTCAGGGAACAGCGCGGAAGAGATATTTACCTATTGGGATACTTCCAAAAATCCGCGGACGCTCAAATCGGTCCGCTTGCCAATACTGGTCATGCTCGCGGGAAAGGAGGAATTTTCTGATATACCGGCGAAACAAATAGCGTCGTGGTTCAATGCGCATTTGCGCAATGGCAGTGCGGTCGTTGTCCCGAATGTGGGTCACAGTTTTAAAGGTGGGGAAAAAATAGTCGCGCGTGCGATTGGAGATTTCGTCAAAAGCACGTTAAACTAGCCCGCATGGAAAAGGGTATTCATGTGGTCCTCGCCCCGGAACAGTTGGGCACGCTGTGGGGCCTGCCCATCACGAATACTCTCATCACGAGTTGGATAGTTGTGGCGGTGTTGATAATTCTCGCGCTTACCATCGGCAAACGCTTGCGGATGGTGCCGGGACGCTTCCAGACGCTTCTCGAATGGGTATTCGGTTTTGTGTACGACTACATCGCAGAGACCCTCGAGAGCCGCGAAATGGCCCGCAAATTTTTCCCGCTTCTCACGACCATCTTCCTCTTTATATTTACGGCCAACATTCTTGAATTCACGCCGGGCATCGGCTCGCTCGGCATCTACCATTCGTGGGGCGGGGAATTCGTGCCGCTCCTCCGGAGCGTCAATACCGACCTCAATGTCACCCTCATGCTCGCGATACTGTCGTTTCTCGTCATCGAGCTGACGGGCATCCTCACCATCGGCGTCGTCAAATATGGGGGGAAATTTTTCAAGAATCCGTTCAAGTCGCCGATAGGATTCTTCGTCGGCATTATTGAGATCTTCTCCGAGGTAGCGCGCATTATCTCGTTCTCGTTCCGGCTTTTTGGCAATATCTTCGCTGGCGAAGTGCTCATCCTGGTCGTTGTTTTCTTCATTCCGTACGTGGCTCCCGTGCCCGTCATGATGTTCGAGGTATTCGTCGGCTTCGTCCAAGCGGCGATTTTCGCCGTTCTCACCTTGTTCTTCATCAAGATAGCCATCGCAGAGCCGCATTGAAAAATGCGGTTTTTGCGTGCTATGATGGGGCGGTCGAATTTACATCTTATTAACTAGTTGTACATTTTCGTATGGACCTAGAATCAGCAAAGACACTCGGCATGGCTATCGCGGTCGGCTTCGGTGTTCTCGGACCCGGTATCGGAGTGGGACTCATCGCGGCGTCAGCGCTCGAAGCTATCGGCCGCAATCCGGAGGCGGCGGGCAAGATTCAGCCGCTCATGTTCGTCGGTATCGTGTTTGCGGAGGCACTCGCCATTTTTGCCCTCGTCGTCGGCTTTATCGTTAAATTTACCTAATTTTGACGCATTGCTTCGTTGGGCATCGGTCACCTGCACTCGTCGTACATTTCTGTACGCCTCGTTTGGCTCCCTCGCCCGCCTCGCACTGCATTCAAAATTAAGTAAATTGGTTGTAGTATCAAATCATGTCAGAACTATTCGAAGCTTTCGGTGTCAACTGGAAACTGCTTCTCGTGCAAGCGGTCAACTTCGGGTTGCTGCTTTCCGTACTCACATACTTCCTGTACAAGCCGGTTTTGCGCATCATTGACGAGCGGCAGAAAAAAATCGCGGAGGGGGTAAAGACAGCCGAGGAGGCCGCACGAAAGCTCGCCGACGCCAAGGTAGAGGGCGACGGCATGATAGGCACTGCGGCCAAAGAGGCTGAGCAATTGGTCGCCGCAGCCCGGAGTCGGGCCGATGAAAAGGGTGCGGAAATAGTAAAAGCCGCCGAGGCACGCGCGAATGCCGTCATTAAAGAAGCGGGTGAACACGCCGAAGAAGCAAAGCGCATGGCGCTTGCCGAGAGCTCCAAAGGAATTGCGCGGGCGGCGGTGCTTGCCGCGGAGAAAATTCTCCGCGAAAAGTCCGCGTAATAATTATGGAGACAGCGTATGCACAGGCATTGTGGAAGATGGTGGAGGGCGGGATGACTCCGGCCAAAGCCGTACATGCGCTCCGGGACACCCTGAAAGCGCATGGCCGGGAACAATTGATGCCTCGCATCGCACGCGCATTTGCACGCATCGCACAGCGCGAAGCAAAGCGGACCGATGTGGTGCTCACGGTAGCGCGCGAAAAGGACGAGCGACGGGCGCACAAGGAAATCAAAGATGCGCTCTCCCGCATGGGAGTCGAGACAAAGGCTCTCAAGACGCAAGTCGACGATACGCTTATCGGCGGCTGGCGCCTCGAGGGCAAAGAGACGCTCGTGGACGCAAGTTACAAGAATCAATTAATCGAATTATATAATCGCGTGACCGCATAGTTCGACCGGCTCACCACAAGTAACACTATGGATTCAGCAACCGTCGAGAAGATAATCAAGGAAATCGGGAATATCGCCCCCGCGCACGAAGGCGAGCATGTGGGGCGTGTGGTCGCCGTGGGCGACGGCGTCGTCGCAATCGACGGACTGAGTAAGGCCGTGATGAGCGAGGTGCTTCTCTTCGAGGAGGGAAAGGGCAAGAAGCTAAAGGGCACCATGTCCGCCGGAGGAGAAGCGCAGGGCGAACTTTTCGGCCTCATTCTCAACCTTGAAGAAGACGGGGTCCGTGCCACCATCCTCGGCGATACCGCGCGCGTATCCGAAGGTATGACTGTCAAATCGACGGGGCGAATCCTTTCGGTGCCGGCGAGCGCGGAGATGCTCGGCCGCGTGGTCAATGCCTTGGGCGAGCACATCGACGGCAAGGGACCGTTCAAGAAAACGACCCTCATGCCTATCGAGCGGCAAGCCGCGGGAGTCATCGACCGTAAATCCGTAACAGTGCCGCTTGCGACCGGGACGAAAGCCATCGACGCGATGATTCCCATCGGTCGCGGTCAACGCGAGCTCATCATCGGGGATAGAGGCACGGGCAAGACCACCGTCGCCATAGACGCGATAATCAACCAAAAGTACGAACCGGAAGCCACACGTCCCATCTGTATCTACGTCGCCATCGGCCAGAAGGAGAGCAAGACCGCGCGCATCGCGCAGCAGCTGCGCGAGCAGGGCGCAATGGATTACACCATCATCGTTGACGCGCCCGCATCGGCCCCCGCCGCGCTCCAGTACCTCGCACCGTTTTCAGGTGTCGCCATCGGAGAATATTTCATGGACAAGGGACGCGACGTCCTCATCATATACGACGACCTTTCCAAGCAGGCGACCGCGTACCGTCAGCTCTCGCTCCTCTTGCGCCGCCCGCCGGGCCGCGAAGCCTACCCGGGCGACGTCTTCTACTTGCACTCACGGCTTCTTGAGCGCGCCTGCCGCTTGAGCGAAGAGAAGGGTGGCGGTTCCATCACGGCGCTACCCATCATCGAAACGCAGGAAGGCGACGTATCCGGCTACATTCCGACCAACGTCATCTCAATCACCGACGGCCAGATGTTCCTCGTGACCGACCTCTTCAACAAGGGCATCAAACCGGCAATCGATGTGGGTATTTCGGTTTCACGCGTGGGTTCTGCGGCGCAGACCAAAGCGATGAAGAGCGTCGCCGGCGGTATCAAGCTGGAGCTTGCGCAATTCCGCGAGCTCGAAGCATTCATGCAATTCGCTTCCGATCTCGATAAGGCGACGGCCGACCGCATCGAATCAGGCCGACGCATGGTGGAGGTGCTCAAGCAAAAAAACGGCGCTCCGATACCGCTCGAACGTCAGGTCGCCGCGCTGTATGCCGCCGGACACGCGTTCTTCCTCGACGTACCGGTGAATAAAGTCACCGAGGTCGAAGGGCAGCTCATGGAATTCCTCGACGGTCAGTACTCGAAGACTCTTGCGGCCATCAAGAAGACGGGGCAACTCTCCGAGGACGCGAAGAAGGAGCTCAATAAAGCGATGGAAGAGTTTAGACTTGCTCACGCCGAATTGTTCAGTGTCGGAAAGTAGACAACCCTTCGACAGGCTCAGGGTATAAGAGCTTGTAGTTCGTAAACTCACAACAATCTCTAATATGGCAAACCTGAAAAGCATCAAATCAAAGATCCTCTCGTACAAGAAGACGGGAACAGTGACTCACGCGATGGAAGCGGTTTCCGCGGTGAAAATGCGCAAATCGCAGGGGCGCGCACTTTCCACGCGCGCGTACGCGCGCGCGGCGCTACGGGTGCTTTCGCACATTGCAGGCAGCGTCGACGTGGAGAGGCATCCCCTGGTGCATAAGGAACCAAGCAAGAACATAACGTGCATAGTTCTCGTAACAAGCGACAAAGGTCTGGCAGGCAGTCTGAATGCGGCGGTGATAAGAAAAGTGATTGAGTTCATCAAAGAACATGATCTATCGCCACAGACCCTCGAATTTATCTGTCTGGGCAAGCGCGGACATGAATTTGCGCAGCGCAACGGATATCGAGTGCTGCACCATGAGACCAATATTACTGACGGCGTCTCGGAGCTTGAGGTCCGCGACATAACAAGTCGCATCACCGCACTACAGACCACCGGAGATGCGCGCAAGGTGTATATGGCATATACGAATTTCCTCTCGACATTCGAGCAGGAACCCATCATGCGCCAGATATTGCCCCTGCGCAGACAAATCCTCCAGGAGATCGTTGAGGGTATTGTGCCTGAAAAGGGGAAGTATGCCGCAATAGCGAGAAGAAATGGGAAGGGCGGGAATGGAGAAGGTCCCGTCGCATACACGATGGAGCCTGATGCGGCAACCGTGCTTGCGGAAGTACTCCCGAAGCTTGCCAACGTTGCGGTATTTCACGCGCTTCTCGAGACCAAAGCGTCGGAACACAGCGCGCGCATGGTCGCGATGAAGAGCGCAACCGACAAGGCGCGCGACATGGCCAAGGGTCTCACCCGCACCTTCAACAAAGTCCGCCAAGCCGCCATCACCCGCGAGGTGTCCGAGATCACGAGTGGTATAGAAGCAATGCGGTAGAAAATTAATCGAAAGAAGGTATAATCCCCTCACAATATGAACTATTCGAACAGAAGCCTCATCGCAGTACTTGCCGGCGCTCTCGTGTTCGCGTACGGCGCTGTTGCAGGTATTGGTTCGTATCAGGAGGCGGCTCTTGTGGGAGGCGTCGCATCATTCGTGGCTATACTAATAATTTCAAATGCGAGAAAGTAATATGACCAAAGGAACCATTACTCAAATTATCGGACCGGTCGTCGACGTGCGCTTCGATGAAGGGTTGCCCGCTATCAAGCATGCGCTTCACGTCAAACATGACAAAAAGATCCTGACACTGGAAGTCGTTCAACACCTCGGGCTTAATCGCGCGCGTTGCATCGCGATGCAGGACACCGCCGGTCTCGCGCGCAATACTGAAGTCTCCGACACAGGCGCGCCTATCTCCGTACCCGTCGGCGATTCTTCGCTCGGCAGAATGTTCAACGTTATCGGTGAACCTATCGATGGTCTTCCTCCAATCCCGCGAGGAGACACCTCCAAGAAGGAGTCACCTCGTTGGTTGCCCATCCACCGCGATCCGCCCGCCTTCGTGCGTCAATCGACTAAAGCAGAACTTTTCGAAACAGGCATCAAGGCGGTGGACCTACTCGCGCCTTTCATCAAGGGAGGCAAAGTCGGCCTCTTCGGCGGCGCGGGTGTCGGCAAAACGGTGCTCATTCAGGAACTCATCCACAACGTCGCATCCGAGCACGGCGGCTACTCGGTGTTTGCAGGTGTCGGCGAACGCGTGCGCGAAGGCAACGACCTCTATCACGAAATGAAAGATTCGGGTGTGCTAGAAAAGACCGCGCTCGTATTCGGCCAAATGAATGAAGTTCCCGGTGCCCGTGCGCGCGTCGCGCTCTCGGGCCTCACGATGGCCGAGGCGTTCCGCGACGAAGGTGGGAAAGATGTTCTCTTTTTCATGGACAACGTTTTCCGTTTTGTGCAGGCGGGCTCAGAAGTTTCTTCGCTGCTCGGTCGCGTGCCGTCGGCGGTGGGCTATCAGCCGACTCTTGCGGAGGAAATGGGTCTACTCCAGGAGCGCATCACCTCGACGACCGAAGGTTCCATCACATCTGTGCAAGCAATCTATGTGCCAGCCGACGACCTCACCGATCCGGCACCCGCAACGACCTTCTCCCACCTCGATTCCACCATCGTTCTCTCGCGCCAGCTCGCATCGTTGGGAATCTACCCCGCCATCGATCCGCTCGATTCGGGCTCAACGGCGCTCACGCCGGAAATCGTCGGCGAGGAGCACTACCGCGTGGCCAACGAAACCCGTCGGGTACTTCAGCGTTATAAGGACCTCCAAGACATCATTGCAATTCTCGGTATCGAAGAACTTTCCGACGAGGACAAGAAGCTCGTCTATCGCGCACGCAAAATCCAGCGCTTCCTCTCGCAGCCGTTTTCTGTGGCGGAGACGTTCACGGGCGCAAAGGGCAAGTATGTCTCACTCGCGGACACCGTGCGTTCGTTCGCTGAAATTCTTGCAGGAAAACACGATGCACAAAACGAACAGGCGTTCTATATGAAAGGAGGCGTTAACGAAGTTATAACGACATCGTAAGTCGTTATTAGTCACGCTCTGTAAAAGGTATGGCCAGCAACTCAAGCACATTTCATCTGACCATCGCGAGCGTCGGCGAGACGCGCTTTGACGGCGCTGCTGTCTCTGCGACGCTGCCAGGCGCGGCAGGAGAGCTCACCATACTCGCGCAGCATGAACCCATCGTCACTACGCTGAAGGCGGGAACGATAACGGTGCGGGAGGCCGATGGGCCCGCAAAGCAATTCAAGATAGACAGCGGCATCCTCGAGTGCTCGGAAAGTCGGGCAATCGTTCTGTTGTAGGCTTGTTTTCAACAGTGAAGCGCCTTCAACGCTCGCGAGGCAGTACAATGAATGCAATGCGTCACGCGCGTATCTTTTTAGTGTTGTTTGTAGCAGTCGCAGTCCTTGCACCGGTACCGGCCGCCGCTGAATTTGTTTCGATGGGTCCGGCCAGCATTTGTCCGAACGGAACGGCAGGGAATCCAAGCGGTGCGCCGAAGTCATTTGGCTTCACTTCTCCTGCGACAGAAGTACGAAGTTACTTGAACAAGAAAGTTTTGTGTCCAAGCGCCTGCTTTGATGAAGCGGTTACGTTGAACGTTGCCATGACGGGTATCACTGTTACGGTCGCGGGGCAAAACAAATGCAGGAAAACTGAGGCGGATCCTCAGGCGCAGGATGCCAGGAAGGACAACCGGGGTTGCGACAAGGGTCAGACGCATCCGAGAGTTATCGTAAAGATCACGGGCCTCAAAGAGCAAATAATTCCCGCAAAGTCCCGCTGCGATGTCTCCAATCTTACGGGAGTCATCAACTCGGTGGCGGAACAGAGGCTCAGTGATGCGCTCGACGGGCTCGACTCGCTCGCTCAGCCCGACGTAGGTGTAGCCGTTGTTGCGCCGGTCGACCTTGGAACGCCCGGGGGACAAAGGATGGTCGCCGAACAGCTTGCCGCGGGTTTTCAGATTCCTGTAGAACAGGCGGAAGCCATCGTAGCAAAGGACAACCTGGCGGCCATACGGGCGATATATGCGGTTTCGCAAGGGAACGAGGCCGCAATCAAAGCCGAAGCGGAGTCGCTCGGACTCAATCCGAATCTGACCGATAAGGTCGCTCTCCGGGCGATGTTGATAAAGGATGGAAACCTGACCGACCCGGAAACTCCGGGTACGCTCGACATTTCTGCGCGCAGCACATTTACGGAGGCCCCTGATACGCCGGCTCAGCCCAGCATTGCTGAGGTCTTGGTGCCGATGTGCTATCAGCAGGGAATGGGCGGATGCGGGGAGGCGTGCAGTGTACCGAATCCGAGCACGCTTACGTGCGCGGCCAACAATCCCGGCGCGCTCACATTCACGGCGTGGCAAGCCAAGTACGGCGGCCGTCCGTGCGGTCTCGCCAACAACACGACGTGTTATGACACGATAGAAGGCGGCATCGCAGCGCAGGCGAATTTGCTCATGACGAGCCCGCGGTATTTCGGGACCGGCAACAACACGATATTGGGAGCATTCTGCAACGGCTACTCGACGTCGAATTGTTCGCAGTATGCGGCATTTATTTCTTCGCAGACAGGCATCCCAGTGAATCAGACCATAGACCCCAACAACACTCAGCAGATAGCGGCCATCATGATGGCGTCGTCGCGTTTTGAGAACGGTCGCGGAGTTATTTACACGCCCGAGCAACTCCAAAAAGGTCTGCAGGTGGCGCTTGGCACAGACGTCTTGCCTGAAGGCACGCCGGGCTACATTGCGAGAACTATGTACGGGACGAACGGCGGCACACAGTACGGCTCGGCTTTCAGCATGAACCCCGCCGCGCCGCCTGCGCCAACGGCCATAGGATACGGCAGCCCATTTGCGCAGGCAACTCCTGCTCCCGTCGCCCAAACACAAACGCAGTCCCAAGCTAGTGTGCAGCAAACACAAGCGCCCCAGACCTCACAACAAATTCAACAAGTGCAAAACGCCGTTACGGGGCCGTCGGTAGCGGAGCAGCTGCAGCAGGCTTTGGGAGGTTCTACCTCTACCGCCGCGTACTCAAGCGCTATCGTCGTAGAGCCGCAGGAAGTCGCGAAGGGGGGTGCGGTCACCGTTTCGTGGTCTTCAAAAGACATGAGTACCGCTTCGCCGTGTGTCGTGCGCGTGGGCTCTGCGGTCATCGCGATGGGCAACGCGGGCTCGAAAGTCGTCACGACCAGTCCGCTCATGTCCTCCGGTTCGCTCGTCTTTACGCTCTCCTGTACGTCACAATCCGGTACGCAGACACGGCGCAATGCGGCGGTATTTGTCCGCTGACGTACGGCTATGAGTTTCAAGAGAATGGTCGAGGATTTTGTCTGCGAACACCCCATTGGAAAGCGCGTCGCGCTTCCAACGGGGCAGGCTGCGGCCATCACCTATGTTTAAAAGAACCATCGAGAACTTCACGTGTGAGCATTGCAATACCAACGTCACAGGTGACGGGTACACCAATCACTGTCCGGAATGTCTCTGGAGCAAGCATGTGGATGTGGAGCCGGGGGATAGGGCGGAGAGATGCGGGGGACTTATGAAGCCGGTCGCAATTTCGGGCACAACGCCGAAGTATCGCATCATCCAACGCTGCCTTCGCTGCAAAGCGGAGCGGTTGATAGACGTTGCTAAGGGCGACGACATGCACGCAGTCCTTACCATTGCGGGAAATCGCTGACGTGGCATCATGCGTGAGTATGTCAGACGGCGGAGGCGGCGGCTCGGGCGGCGACGGCGGACTCGCGGATTTCTTTTGGGGTACCTCCAACGTGGGCCGCATGGGCATCCCGCATTACTACGGTGATTCCGTACGCCAGCTTCTGTTGGGTGCATCCGCACTCATGATAATAACGTCACCCCTCTACACCAATACGCTTCGCCGGGAATTCCCGCTCATTGTCATCGCCGCACTTATGTCTGTCGCACTTTCGGCCGTCATCAATCCGCGCGACCGGTGGGTACCGATAGCAACGGCGCTTGTCTCAGGCATCGGGATGGTCTCATATGCGATGTGGGGAATGTTCCAGTACGACAACATTACCCCGCTGGCATTCGTCTTACGGATGGCGATAGCCGTCATATTTTTGTTCGCTTTCTACTTCAGCATGAAAACGCTCCGCGCCTTCATGCTCCACCAGATAGGAAAGCGTGAGACCATCGACGAATTTGAAGAGGAGGACGAAAAGATAGACCAGGAAATGCTGGAGCGCGAGCAGTTCCTAAACAGTAAGAAAGGTCAGTAGCTGCGTGCCCGGCGCTCTCTCAGCATTGTGCGCAGAAGCTTGTAGAGCACGAAGATAACGAACAGGAGCAGGCCGTAGAAAAGCAGTTTCAGATTGCAGACAAAAAGCAGACCGCTCAAAAGGCCGCGCCAGATAGAACCAACGATAGAACCATTTCCCGCGTCAGCCGAGGTGGTGCCGCCTTGTGGCGCGCGATAGGTGGAGGCACCGAGAACCTGTCCTTTGGGGCTCTCGGACGCTGCAAGTTGTTTCTTGAGCGCTTCTACTGCGCCGTTACGCACCGACTCGCTGAGGGCGAATACTTTCTCCGCAACGCTCACGACAACGGGAGTCGACGAGGCGATGACGTTCGAAACAGTATTCACCGCTTGCGTCGTCGCGGACGGCGGCGGGGGAGGAGGCGGCTCGGCGACCTTGATGCTCACGGAATTTGTCTCAGTGTTCGCGACGGTGCCACTGACACCGGTAATATTCTTGATTGATGCGCTGAATGTGTGAGTGCCCGCCGTGGCGACCCAGTCCGCGGAAAGTATCTGCGTTTCCCCGGCGGCGAGTTTGAAATGCTGTGTGCCTGTATCTTTAGTATCGGCATGAAAGACAACGTCGCCCTCAATGGGGGATGTGGTGCTGTCGTAGACGACCGTAAATATTTTCAGCGACTCGCCAGCTGTCGCTTCGGTCTTTGAAAGCCAGAGCGAGCCGGGGGCAAATCCTGCGGGCATGGCACCCGGCGCCGCAAATGCGACGAACGGCACAAGTGCCGTCGCGCATAAGAGCGAGACAAGTAGACGACTCATCCGGTGATTATACCGTGACCGTTAGGCCTTAGGCCATTAATGACGCATACTGCAACGTATGAAGAAACAACTCGTTCTCGCCGCAGTTTTTAGCATTGTTTTCTTTGGGTTTGGTTCGTCAAATTTTGCGCTAGCTCTCGGTGAACCTATTCCAGGCATAGATATAGTGGTGTGCCCCAGTTGCAATATAACAGCTTCCGACTTGGGCGTTGATAGCGTCGGCACCTTGCCGACAAGTTCTTTCTACTTCTTCAAAGAGTGGAAGCGGGGAATCGCGCGCTTATTCACATTTTATGCGATTGCCAAAGCGGAGCTTGAGCTCAATATCACCAATCAAATAGCTGCCGAAGTGCTGGAAGTTGCAAAGACCAGCTCGGCAGTTAACTACACCGGTCTTGAAAGGGCTCTTCAAAATTTCACGGATGCTCAAGAGCGGCTAAGGTTCAGAATAACCACGATTAATGGAACTTCTAATATTGTGGACTCGGAAAGATTTCTCAAGGCAGTAGATGAGAAAACAGCAAAGCACGCCGTACTCTTGGAACAGCTGACCGAGAAATGCCTTATAGCTGATTGGGATGGACGAGAAGATTGTGAGGTCATCGTACAAAATGCACTGAATAATACTCAGAAGACCTTCACCGCTGCCGTGTCGCAAGGCGGCGGAGGGGGGACACCGACGGGCTCGGTGAACTTCTTGAGACAAAAAGCCGCCGACCAGATACAACGCACGGAGGCCGCGATACGCGAATCCGAGCTTAACTACAAGGATGTCGCTTTCACTGCCACTAACTGGAATGCACCGCAGACTGTAGCGGTCTCCAACACAGATGACGACTCTGCCGGTGTGAGAGTTACCGTGCCAAAGCAGACTCAAGGGACCACTTTCGGAGAAAAGGCGAAAACCGGCGACTCAGGCAATGATGAATCCGACATTTTTGACCGCTGGGGCAAGGCTATCGCAAAGGCTAAGAGCCATCTTGCGGACGCCAAAAAAGCTTTTGCCGAAGAGAAGTACGGCGAAGCATACGGCCTCGCCCGTTCCGCCGAAGCGCTCGCGGCCGGCATATCCGCAGTCAACGTTGACGGAGTTGAGGGGCCCGGCAAAACTGCCCCGTCATCTTCAGAGACCACCTCAAAAGAGAAGATAAAAATCAGTGAGAACGAGTCGCCAAAACCTGAGACCCGTAAACCCATCACCGAATTGGATATTGAAGACACGCCTACCCCACAAACAGCAGGATCAAAATCGGCCACATCAACGGAAAAGACGGAGGCAGCGCAGCCGTCAGGGGGTAGTGCCGGTCCGGCCTCAAATTACGACAGGAACAACTGAACAACGGGCGTCAGTCTCAATTTGACGGGCGCACCTCGCAAAATTATTCCAAAGGTCTACAATAACCGGACGTTCCTACAGAAAGGGAGGCGTCCCGCATGCGAATAGAAAAAGTCATAGAAGAGCTAGGTTTCAAGCCAAACGAGGCGAAAGTCTATGTGGCAGCGCTCGCTTTGGGAGAGTGTCACATCTCTGATATTGCGGCCAAAGTGAACCTGCCGCGCAGCAGTGCGCAGGCAATCGTGGACAAACTCCACAAGGTCGGCCTGATGAATTTCTACGTACGCAGACGCTACAAATACTGGGTCGCTGAGAACCCCGAGCGCATTTTGGCGGATTTTGTGCGCAAGGAAGAGAAAATCCGGGGAGCACTTCCAGCGCTTCTCGCATTACGCAAAGCCGGACACAGCAGGACCCAACATGGAACCGGTCGAAGCATGGACGCGGGCCCGTTTCATATCTTGGCTGATACCTCACTCCAACCTATTCTCATCACGAATAGAAATGCGGAAATTGAATATGTAAATGCCGCATGGGAAGACCAGTTCGGATATTCGTTGAATGACATACGCGGACAAAATCCCCGGATTCTCAAGAGCGGCAAGACTCCGGCCGGGGTGCATGAACGCATGTGGAAAGCGCTCACGGCCGGAAAGTTATTCCAGTCGGACGCGGTAGTGGACAGGAGAAAAGATGGAACATGTTTCAATCTTCTCACTACCGTTTTTCCGGTCAGATACGGAAGTGCCGTCTACTACATTCAGATACTCGATGATATTACGGACGGAAAAAAGGCGGGGCAGGTAAGGCAAGACTTTATTCGGACCGCAGCGGGAGGAAAAGCGTCCTGAAATATCAGGCTCAAACATCCCCAGGCGAGTACCGGGAAGCTGACGACGATATTTTAGTCGTCATCACGGAAATCATTTTTTGCCGCATATACGGCATATTTTATGCATGCTCAGGATTCCCGGCAAAATACATTGTCGTTTACTGAAGGCGGAATGAGGATAGACACAAGCCGTCGTCGGGACAGCGTCAGCGTCGTGACGAAAATTGACTCTTATCAACTGCCGTATTTTACACGTACAACACTTCATTATATGTCCATCATCAATCGTTTCTCCTCAGTGTCGATTATCATCGCGCTCGCTGTCCTCAGCGTTAGCGCGTTTTTTGTTTCCGCTCCGCTCGCGCGCGCAGTGGGGTACAGTCCCGGTGATGTTTTGATTAATGAATTTTCCACGGACCCTTCTACCGGGTCAGATTGGTATGAATTATTGAATACGACCAGTAGCGATATTGATCTATCCAGTTGGACTATTGATAGGGCTGTCACCAGCGATTCAATTTCTTTGTCCGGGACGTTGCCGGCCAACGGAATCTTAGTATTTTCCTCGGCTTCCAATCATGACAACGATGGTGGCGACATGGTGACACTCAAGCAGGGAGCGACCGATATTTACGCTGTTTCATATGGGACCGTCGGGCCGTTCGAAGGTGTAGCGCACACCTCGGCTCCCGATGCTGATCAATCGGCCTCGTATTTGGCAGGCACATGGGCTACCAGCACACCGACTAAGGGCTGGTTCAACGGCGCTCCCGCACCGACGATTGCGACCATTGTGTCGGGCATCAACGAGGGCGGCGTGACGACCAACTGGGGTACAGGCAGTATTCCGGATTCATCCGCGGCTACGGGCCTCTACTTTGAGAAAACTGACTCGGGTCGCGTGACGTTCAGCGCGACGCTCAACCTCACGAATGCATCTACGACGGCATTCCTGCAGAATCTCGGTTCTTACATGAATGCGAGCGCCGCTTCGAGCTCTATCAGTTTTGACGCACGCACCGCAACACAATTGAAGAATGCGGGGGCCGAAATTCAAATATACGGATTTCCCCATGGTGAGGGAGTTGAATATACGGTTCCGGCATCTGAACTTGTCGTCAACGACGATTTGGGGAGTTCTATTGCCACAACTTCGGAGGATTACCCCACCATCAGCGGTTTCAATTGGGCAAGTACTACAGGCATCGTTACATTCAGCACCAGTCACTTCTCGCAGTTTTTCTTTAACGACACCATTAAGCCGAGCATAACTTCTCTCAGCGCTGCTTCCTCCTCTTCCGCATTGAGGATCACCGGAATCAGAGTCACCGCTCATGATAATCGAGGCGGTGTAGACAGAGTTATGTTTACTGACTCCAGTACGCCGCCTTCAGGTAGTTCGTCTGACTGGTCTTCGTATAACTCGTTGAACAGTTACGAATACACTTTCGGATCCGCCGGTTCGCAAATGTTGTACGCGTGGGCTAAAGATGCCGCGGGCAATATTTCGAATTTTGTGGATGGGACTTCAAATGCCGCTGTGACGATAACTTTGGCATCCAAAACCGACCAGACTATCACCTTCGGCGCGTTGGGAGGCAAGACCTATGGCGACATTCCTTTTGATGTCAACGCCACAGCCGATTCAAGTCTGACTGTTTCATTCGGTTCTCAAACATCAGGGGTCTGTACCGTCAGCGGTGGAACGGTAACTATTGTTACTGCCGGGACGTGTACCGTCCGTGCTTCGCAGGCCGGAGATGACAGTTACAACGCGGCGTCCAATGTGGACAGGTCATTTACCGTGGCCCAAAAGTCGCTTACCGTATCTCTCGGCTCGCTGGCAGCTTCCAACAAAGTGTATGACAGGACCATAGACGCAACAGTAGTCGGCAGTGCCGGCTCCCTTGTCGGTAAAGTTGGCAGTGATGATGTGAGCTTAGCAGGCAGCCCCGCGGGGTCGTTTGCTACAAAAAACGTGGGGGACGGCAAAACCGTTACAGTGAGTGGCTATACTCTCGGCGGAGCCGATGCGGGCAATTACACGCTTACTCAACCGACTCTCACCGCCAACATCACGTCCAAGCACATCACCGGCAGCTTCACGGCCGCTAACAAAGTGTATGACGGCACAAACACAGCTACGGTCACAGGCCGTTCTCTGACCGGCGCGGTGGAAGGAGACGATGTCAGCTTGACCGGCGGTACCGCTACATTTAGTGACGCGAGTGCCGGGAACGGCAAGACAGTCACACTTGCAGATGCCAGTCTGTCTGGCGCAGATGCCGGCAATTACATCCTGGATTCAGTCGCGACTACTACGACCAATATCACGCTTCCTGCCAATACTCCGCCGACCTTTGATGCCATTGCCAACCAGAGCGTTGATGAGGACGCTTCGTCACAGAATGTGTTTATCACTAACGTCACGCAAGGAGATGAATCCGACCAGACAGTAACCATGTCGGCATCTTCAAGCAATTCGTCTATCATTCCAAATCCGGCGGTTACCGGAAGCGGCTCGACAAGAACATTGACTTACACGCCAGTAACTGATGCGAATGGGGCGGTCACCATTACCGTGACTGCCGACGACGGACAGGCCGAAAATAATACATTCTCCAGAACATTCACCATCACGGTGAATCCCGTCGCAGAAACTGCCCAGGCCACTCCAACCTTCAGCCCTGTCGCCGGAGCCGTGGCATTCGGCACAACCGTAACTATTACTTCATCCGAAGCCGAGCATATCTATTACACCGCTAACGGAACAGACCCCGCCACATCAGTCGGCGGCGCCACGTCTGAATATGGGGCATCGCTTACAATTGATGCCGCCAAGACAATCAAAGCAATCGCCACGAAAACAGGGTCACCAAATAGCGCCATCGGCAGTGCTGCTTACACCCAGGCCGCTTCTGCCAATCTGACCGACATTGCTCTTAGCGGCACGCCCGGCAACTACACCTTCACCGGAGGCACATACACCTACAACAGTGTTACCGTCGCTAATAGCGTCTCTACTATTACGGTCACTCCGACCGGAGCCGGAGTCATTACCATGTCCTTGGACGGCGACGAGGCTGTCACCCTGACTTCAGGCGCGGCCTCCGATGCGATTGCCTTATCGGCGGGAGCAGCAAAGACTATCACCGTCATTGCCACCGAGACCGGCAAGTCGGCCAAGACCTACAGCATTAATGTGACGAGAGCTCTCCCCGCCGTAGGTGGCTCGGTGAGCATCTCCGGCACTGCAAAGTTCGGGCAAACACTGACCGCCGATCCAAGCGCACTCACCAATGCAGGAACACCAACATATCAGTGGAAGCGGGGCGGAGACCCAATATCCGGAGCAACAACATCAACCTACACATTAGTAGAAGCTGATATCGGGACAACAATCACTGTAACCGTAACAGCACAAGCCGATGTAGGAACAGGCTCTATCACCAGCGCAGCAACAGGAGTTGTTGCAAAAGCAGATGGTCCGGCAGCGCCGGACGCCCCGACGCTGGCAAGTAAAACAGCTACAAGCATTACTCTCACGGCAAACTCTTTAAACCGATTCAGTATAGATGGGTCTACATGGCAAGACAGCAATGTCTTTAGCGGATTAACTCCATCAACCGGCTATACATTCTTTGCCCGAGTTAAAGCGACGGCGACAACCAATGAACCGTCGGCAAGCGATGCGAGCGAGACCTTTACCACTAACGTCGACCCCGATATCGCTGCTGTCGCCGCTGACAAAGCCGCCCTCGTTGTTGACGATATCAAAGGCGAGAATACCGATCTGGACAATGTTACCGGAGCATTGACCAACCCGCTTCCGTCGTCCGGCGAGAACGGCTCGACCGTTACGTGGGCATCAAGCAATACCTCGACGATTTCAAATGACGGACAGACCGTCAACAGGCCTGCGTTTGCGGACGGGGATGCGACCGTTACCATGACCGCCACAATCAGCAAAGGAGCCCAATCAGACACCAAGGCATTCACGGTAACGGTGTTGAAGTCGCTCAATTCCGCGAAAGCAATTACTGCGTTCAGTTTTCCGACGGGAACAGGAGTTATCAATGAGGCCTCCAGCACCATTGCGGTCAATGTTCCGTTCGGTACTGATGTTACCGCTCTTGTGGCGACGTTCACTACCACCGGAGCCGGAGTGAACATTGGTGAGTTTTCTCAGGCAAGCGGTGCGACAGCTAACAACTTCACCACTTCGAAAACGTACCGGGTTACCGCTGCAAATGGCACGACTCAAGACTATGTCGTGACCGTTTCAGTCCTGACCGTTACACAAATCTCTCCGGATCCTGAGACTGGTGATGTGGAAGTTAATTTCGAGACTCCTGAAGTTGTCATTACCGACCCCGACCAACCGGTAGATATCACGATTACCAGCGGTACGGATAATCCGACCGTCAATGTAAGCTCGTTTATGACCGATAACGGGGAAGATACAACAGGAACATTGCCGGCAATTACAATCAATTCTGATGTGGCTGACGTTGTTATCCCTGACAATACGGTTGTGACTGGTCCGACAGGTTGGGACGGAATAATTGACGCGCCGACTGAAGGCACGCCGGCAGGCGGCAATGCGCCAGCCGGGTTTAGCGTTGGCAGTACTGTTATCTCAATTGGTTCGGATGCCGGGACGTTGGTCTTTGATAGTCCCGTTACCATTGTGTTGCCGAATGTTACCGGAACCGTCGGTTACAGACCGGCTGGGTCGGATACATGGCAAACGATAGGTGCCTGCGGAGGAACCTACGATGCGCCAACTGAGCCAACGGCACCGGGCGAATGTTCAATAAACAATGGGACTGATACGAAAATCGTTACGTTCCACTTCACCTCATTCGGCGGATTGAACACCGTGACATCAAGTGGTGGTAGCAACAGCGGCGGGGGAGGCGGCTATTACACAACACCAATAATCGTTCCTATGTCGGCAACACCTGCGACTCCTACGGTGACACCTGCAACGCCCGCTACTCCTGCGACTCCAGCCCCACAAGGACAGGTCTTGGGTGCTGCCGCGTACAACTTCGCGACGAATCTCACTATCGGCTCGAGGGGTGCGGATGTGACGGAGCTCCAGAAGATACTTATTGCCGAGGGCTTCCTCAAGATAGCCGCGCCGACGGGCTATTTCGGTGCGCTTACGAAAGCAGCGGTAAGAGCTTATCAGACCGCGCACAATCTTCCATCGACGGGATTCGTTGGCATTATGACGCGCACCGCTCTGAACCAAGGTGCGACGCCGACCATGGCCGACGAGCAGCGCTCGCTCCTGATAAAGAGCCTGCAGGACCAGGTAGCGGTACTGACTGCTAAACTAAAGGCTCTTCTTGGGCAATAGTCGTTAAAGCCGCGTTATCAACAACAATCCCGCCCACAAGGCGGGGTTGCTGTTTTTGCAGGCACACGTATTATTTGTGGCACATGGGACATGTCCGCAGCATAGGGAGCACATACAAACTGTTTCTTATCGCGCTCTCAGTTTTTTTTGCCGGAGCGTTTTTCATATCTGTGCCTTCCGCGCACGCTGCGCCGGCAGTCACCATCGACTCGTTCCCGAATATCACTATCGCGACTGTATCGTCCGCTCGTATCTCGGGTACGTGTACCACGGGCCTCGATGTATTCAACTCCTTCACCAATTCTATCTCTACGTGTTCTGCCGGCACATGGTCGGGCATTAAAGATGCCTCGGCGACCAACGACGGTACGGTCACGGCTCGTGCGTCGCAGACAGACGGTGATGGCGTCACCACGGAAGTTTCTCTCTCAACGACCAAAGATACGGTCGCTCCCGTGATTGCCGCACACGACGATGTTACCGTCGAGGCTACGTCGGGGGACGGCGCCGCGGACACATACACAGCACCCGATGCGACCGACAACTTTGATGCAACCGCGGCGGCGACATGCATCCGGGCGTCAGATTCGGCATTCGCAATAGGCGATACGACGGTGACTTGTGATAAGTCCGACACGGTCGGTAATGCAGCAACTCAAACTTCGTTTGCGGTACATGTCGTGGATACGACCCCACCGGTAATTACGCTCACCGGGAGTGCGACGACGAGCGTCGCTTTAGGCAACACATACACTGAGCCGGGATATTCGGCGAGCGATGCCGTAGACGGCACGATGACACCGGTCGTGACGGGCACAGTGGACACAAGCACCGCCGGGACCTATACACTCACGTATGCCACAACAGATGCACATTCAAATGTGTCGTCCAAAACGCGTGATGTAGTCGTTTCCGACACGTCACTCGGTGTCACGACGACTACGAACGGCGACGGTACAAAATCCGGTACGCTCGGCAACGGCGCGACCTCAACGGCCGCATCCGGTGCGACGGTCATGTCGGTTGAAATGCCCGCCGGCATAGTTGTTACGGGCACTTCCGGCTGGGACGGAACGTTGGCTTTGCCGACAGCATCAACTTCGTATACCTCTCCGACTCCTGTTTCGGGTACTTCTATAACCGTGGGTCTTGCTCTCGAAGTCGGCTCATCGACCTCGTCGCTCACCTTCGACAAGGGAGTACGCATCGTATTTCCCGGAAAGGCGGGAGATCGTACCGGGTGGTCCCGTGGCGGGACGTTCACCGAGATAACGACCGCTTGTGACTCTGACTCGCAGGCCACAGGCGATGCATTAGCTGCCGGAGGGGACTGCAAAATAGATGCGGGGACCGCT
Source organism: Candidatus Kaiserbacteria bacterium RIFCSPHIGHO2_01_FULL_55_37 (assembly GCA_001781175.1). Taxonomy (GTDB): domain Bacteria; phylum Patescibacteriota; class Minisyncoccia; order Phycocordibacterales; family UBA2100; genus UBA10103. The sequence continues at coordinate 8,680 of MFKY01000036.1, read as the reverse complement.
CTCGTCGTTTGGACGAAGCATTTTACGGCCTTCCTCACGTACACCCAATGGACTTCCGCGAGTAGCGCGGGTGGAGGCGGCGGAGGAGGTGGTGGTGGGGGAGGCGGAGGAGGAGGCGGGGGCTCGTTCGTGCCATTTACACCTACGCCCAGCATCGCTCCCGCACCCATGGCTCCTACCGTGCAGGGGCAGGTCTTGGGTGCGTCAGTCTATAGCTTTACCAAGAGCTTTGGAGCCGGCTCGACCGGTACGGACGTGACGGAGCTTCAGAAAATACTAATCGCCGAAGGCTCTCTCAAGATAGCTGCGCCGACAGGCACGTTCGGCCCTCTCACTCTTGCGGGCGTGAAAGCATATCAATCCGCACATGGTATTTCTCCGCAGAGCGGGTATGTTGGCTCCATGACGCGCGCCGTCTTGAACCAGGGTGCGATGCCGGTAGCAAATGACGAGCAGCGCGCACTCATGATACAAAGCCTTCAACAGCAATTGGCGGGCCTTCTCGCTGCGCTTAAGGCCATGCTCGGGCAATAGCATCACATGAAGCGGTTTCGCAAGCTGAAGCATTACCTCATCCCGCACGCGGGCAATAAATTCAAGCCCGCGCTTTTGGCGAAGGAATCGGTTGCCATCATAGTACTCATCCTGTTCGTTATCGAAGGAGTGTATGTGATCGGCACGCCTCTCCTTCAGAAGACCGGTTTTACCGCCGCCGTGCTTCCCGCCGCGCTTGCGGATATGACCAACAAGGACCGCGTCGCAGCGGGCAACGCCAAGCTCGTGTTCGACGCGCATCTGGCGAAAGCCGCCCAGGCAAAAGCGAACGACATGGCAGCCAAAAGTTACTTCGCACACGTGAGCCCCGACGGGAAGACGCCGTGGCACTGGCTGGATTTGGTCGGCTATAACTATTCCTACGCGGGGGAAAATCTCGCCATCAACTTCAGCGACTCGATAGATGTGGAAGAGGCGTGGATGAACTCGCCCGAACATCATGCCAACATCGTGAAGCCCCAGTACACGCGTATCGGTATCGCCACCGCACAGGGAGTATACGAGGGAAAGGATACAACATTTGTCGTCCAGTTTTTCGCAACGCCTCCAACCGAAGCGGTTGCTTCCGCCGCACCGACAAAGTCGAAAACGCCAAAGGCCACGGTCGCGACGGCCGCCGCACCGGCCTCTTCGGCACCTGCTCAGGTGAGTCAAGTGCTCGGCGCGGAGGTTGCGCCCGCACCTGTAGGCGCGGGTGCCGTCGCGACGGCCGCAAGTTCACCGAATCACACAGTCACGTGGGTCTTTGGCATCTTTGCCGCCTTCGTTGCAGTTCTTCTCGGGATAGCCGTCTTCGTGAAGTCGAAAGTGCAGTATCTTGAAGTTATCCTGGGCGGCGCGGTCCTTATCGCCATCGCGCTTTCATTCATCTTCCTCAACGGAAACACTGTTTCTGCCGTTCAGCTCCCGCGCGACGGCCAGGCGGCAAGCGTTTCTCTGGCGTTCTAGCGCCTGTGTTTGTTTTCCGCTAGTATTGCCCGATGTCTTTTTTGGCGCAGCGATACTCATGCGGTAGTAGCGCCCTGAATACGTTATTGGCGCTCGTAGTGCTTTTCTCTGCAATATTTGCGGTGGCCGCGTTGTTTACCGGGCAGGCCCGGGGAGTGTATATAGACGAAATCGTCAAATCCGGCCTGCCTTCCATACCCTCAAAAGGAGGGGTTTCGTGGGGTGACTATGATAGCGACGGTTTTCTGGACTTGCTCGTGCGCGGGGGAGGAAAGCTCGGCTATCGTTTATATCACAACGAGCACAATGGAACCTTTGCAGATGTCACCGAGAGCGCCGCCCTCACATCGGTACGTCACTCGGCCGTAAGCGCCACGTTCGGCGATTACGACAACGACGGATGTCCCGATATATATATCGCGAACGGAGAAAATGTGGCGCCAGGCGGCGAAGCCGACCAACTCTTCCACAGCAACTGCAACGGCACATTCAGCGATGTAAGCAAACAGGCCGGCATCACCGTCCGCGCGCGCAGCATGGGGGTCACGTGGGGGGATTACGACAACGACGGCTATCTCGATATCTATGTGGCTACGTATGGAGAGCCTCAGTTCGACAAAACCGATACGGAATGGAAGGTCACCGGTTGGGTGGTGGAGCCGGATATCCTGTATCACAACAACCGCGATGGGACGTTCACGGACGTGGCCGCGCGTGCGCACGTGAGCGGGGAAGCGCGATGCAGTTCTTACAAGCAGGGAGGTCCCGAGAAAGTCACCGTCGGCACCAAGGCAAATTGGCAGGCCACGTGGCTCGATTACGACAACGACGGACTGCCGGACTTGTATACCGGTACCGAGCGGCTCGCCAATGCCCTCTATCACAACAACGGGGACGGCACATTCACCGACGTTACGGAGAAAGCGGGTCTGTGCATCGTGCATAGCACGCACGGGACGGCGGTGGGCGATTACGACAACGACGGATACCTGGATATATATGTCGGTTCCGGACACCGAAATCTTCTCTGGCGCAACAACGGCGACGGAACGTTCACCGAGAGCGCGACAAGCACGGGGACGGACAATTTCGACTCACTCGGATGGGGTGTGGGGGCGCTGGATTTCGATAACGACGGATTGCTGGACCTCTATGCCGTGAGCGGTTGGACGACGAACGCGACGTTCGCAAATGCGTATCCGAACAGGTCGGACCGCTTGTACAAAAATACGGGCGGAACATTTACCGACGTCGCCGGGCAGTCCGGGATTTCGGGCACCGATACGCGCTCGGCGGCGGCATTCGGTGACTATAACAATGACGGCTTTACGGATGTCTTTGTGCGCGCCGACGAGGGATTTCCACAACCGTCGGCAAACCGTCTGTACCAGGCGGTGCCCAACGGCAATCATTATTTGACGGTTAAGCTCATCGGCACGAAAAGCAACCGCGACGGAGTAGGCGCGCGCATTACCGTAGAAATCGGCGGGAAAAAGCAGATACGCGAGGTGATATCGGGCGGTTCTTTCCTATCACAAAACAGTCTGTGGCAAACGTTCGGTCTCGGCACGTCCACCACCGTGGACACACTCACCATCCGTTGGCCGAGCGGTATTGTGCAATCACTTCACACCACTAAGGCGGGTCAGTTACTGACGGTACGCGAAGAAAACTTGTAGCTGTTTATTAAGGGTTTTGCTAGTCGGCGGACACTTTTTCGGCTAGTATTGCGCGATGTCGCTATCAATAGGGATTGTCGGGTTGCCCAACGTCGGGAAATCGACGCTTTTTAATGCATTGACCAAAAAAGGCGTTCCCGCCGAGAACTATCCGTTTTGTACCATTGACCCGTCGGTCGGCATTGTCGCCATGCCCGATTTCCGTTTAGATAAACTCTCTACGATGTCGAACTCTGCGAAGAAAGTACCTGCGGTTGTTGAGTTTGTTGATATCGCGGGCCTTGTGAAAGGCGCATCGCAGGGGGAGGGGCTTGGCAACCAGTTTCTCACGCACATCCGCGAAGTGGACGCCATTGCGGAAGTCGTGCGCATGTTCGACGATGAGGATGTGCATCACGTAGTCGGCCAAGTGGACCCTCTCTCCGACATTGAGACGATAGACCTCGAGCTCGTGCTCGCCGACATGCAGACGGCGGAGAAGCGGCTGGAACGGGTGGAGCGCGATTCCAAAGGAGGTGATAAAGAACTTGTCGCCGAGCGTGATGTGCTTCGCAAGATAGTACCGGTTTTGAAATTAGGAAAAGCAGCCCGGACTGTGGGGCTCGGTGCGAAAGAACAACTCGTCGCCAAGGGCCTGCATCTGCTCACCATGAAGCCGGTCTTATACATACTGAATAGGAAGAGTGGCACAGTGAATGTGGATGCCGAGGGTGGTGACCGGTGGCACGCACTCAAAAATTTCCTCGATTCGTCGGGTGCACAGTATGTTGTCGTAGACGCGGGAGTCGAAAGCGACCTCTCCGATGTGCACGACGACGAGCGCGCGGATTTTCGCCGCGAGCTCGGCGTCGCAGACGATGGACTCGATGCGCTTATCAAGGGTGGATATCACCTCCTCGACCTTATATCTTTTTTTACAACGGGAGAGGACGAGTCGCGCGCGTGGACGATACGCCGCGGCTCGACTGCCCCGGACGCGGGAGCGGCCATCCATACAGATTTCCGCGACAAATTCATCCGCGCCGAGGTCATACACTGGGACAAACTTTTGGAAGCCGGTTCGTGGAGCAGGGCTCGCGATAAGGGAGTTCTTCGGACGGAAGGGAAAGAATACGTCGTAGAAGACGGAGACGTGATGGAGTTTCTACACAACTAGGTGGCGTAATGCATGCCCCGTTACTCAGTAGGTCATTCTGCAGAATGAGAAGCGGAGCTTTCTAATGGGGGGAATTCCTGCATAGTTGACATCCACGCTCAGGGTTGTACGATTTCGGTATATGGATAAACCGAAGGTAACGCCGAAGGACTTCGTCTTTTGGGTAGGCGCCATGGTCTCGCTCTATGCGGGCGTCGTGGCTTTTATTGCTCTGTTGTTCGAATACATTAATAAGGCATCTCCGAATCCGGTTTCGGGTACATACTACATAGACCCCTACTCCTCCGGCATCAGCTACGAGACGGCAGCGCTCATTGTCCTCACGCCGGTATTCCTCGTTCTGATGCGCTTCATACGGCGCGGCATTGTAGCGGACCCTTCGCGCAACGAGATATGGATTCGCCGGTGGGCGCTTTTTCTGACGCTTTTCCTTGCGGGTGCCACTATCGTTGTGGACCTCATCGTACTTCTCAATACGTACCTCCAAGGCGAGGACCTCACTGCGGGTTTTCTTCTTAAAGTCTTGACGGTACTCCTCGTCGCGGGCCTCGGCTTTGTGCATTTCATTGCGGACCTCTGGGGCTACTGGGAACGCGAGCCGATGCGGGCGCGGCTGGTCAACTGGGGCGTCGGCCTGCTTGTCATCGTCACTATTCTTGCCGGTTTCTTCATCGTTGGTACTCCGCAGCAGATACGCGCGCAAAAACAAGATGCGATACGTGTACAGGATCTGCAGGCCATTCAGTGGCAGATCGTGAATTATTGGCAGCAGAAAGAGAAGTTGCCCGCCGCACTTTCCGGATTGAATGACCCCATCACCAACAACATACTTCCACTCGACCCGCAGACGAAAGAGGCGTACGAGTACTCTTCAACAGGCGCTCTCTCGTTCAAACTCTGCGCGACATTCGCAAATGAAGGCGGTACCAATGTTTTGCAGGGCCGCTCCATGCCGCTGCCTACCGAGCCGGTTGGAGCGGAGGGTAAAGACATTCAGGACAATTGGCAGCATGCTGCAGGTAGGGTTTGCTTTGAGCGCACCATCGACCCTCAACGATATCCTCCGTACTCCAAACAAAAAGGGTTCTAGGCGCGATTTTCCCGGTCGGCGGCCGTGTGGTAGGCTACTCCAATGGGAGCCTACGACCACAAGAAAATCGAGGAGAAATGGCAAAAAAAGTGGGAGAAGGACGGCCTCTACAAAACGCGCGACATCGCGAAGGGGAAAGATAATTTCCACCTTCTCGTCGAATTTCCGTATCCCTCCGGCAACCTCCACGTAGGGCACTGGTACGCCTTTGCGGTGCCCGATATCTTGGCGCGGGCTTTGCGCATGCAGGGGAAAAATGTGCTGTACCCGATAGGATTCGATGCCTTCGGGCTGCCCGCCGAGAATGCCGCCATCAAGAACAAACTCAATCCGCGGAAATGGACGCTCGGCAACATCGAGTATATGAGAAAGCAGGTCCGCTCGATGGGGACATCATTCGATTGGTCACGCGAGGTGGTCACGTGCGACCCCGCGTACTACAAATGGACGCAGTGGCTTTTCCTCCAGCTTTTCAAGGCGGGATTGGTGTACCGCAAAGAGACCACGGTGAATTGGTGTCCGAAAGATAAAACCGTCCTCGCCAATGAGCAAGTGGTAAATGGTAAGTGTGAGCGATGCGACAGCGAGGTTGTACAGAAACAGATGCTCCAATGGAATATCAAAATTACCGATTACGCGGAGCGCCTCATAGGCGACCTCGACGCGCTCGATTGGCCGAAAGAAATAAAAGAGTCGCAAAAAAATTGGATAGGCCGCTCCGAAGGCGCGGAAATAGATTTTCCGCTCACGGGTGCTGTCGAAGATGACTCTCGTTTCCTTTTATTGCATGGGAGAGAAAGCTCGTCAGATGGGGAGTACCAGCCGTGGCTCAAAGCCGAACTTGAAAAGCGCGGTTACGAAGTTGAGGTTGTTGATATGCCAAACCCCAATGAGCCTGACGACGAGGAACAGGCAAATTACGTGGAGAAACACTGTACGCTCGACGGGCGCACGGTCATCGTCGGGCACTCGTTCGGCGGCATCGTGACTTTGCGCCTCTTGGAACGGGGTCACAAGGTACGCCGCGTGGTACTCGTCTCGACGCCGTTTTCGGGGAAGTTTCTCGATACCAAAGTGCGCAAGAGTGTAACCATTGCATGCAAAAAGGGTTTTGATTTCAGGGCAATCAAGAAGAATGCCGGAACGTTCATGGTCGTGCCAGACGGGAAAGACCCGGTGGTGTCGGCTTCCGACGCACAGATATACGTCAAAGAATTAGGTGCGATGTTAATGGCAGGGAAGGCAAGCTCCCCGCATTTTACCGGCGCAAAAGAACCCGACGTGCTGATGATGTGTGCCCCCAGCATCCGTGTCTTCACGACCCGCGCCGATACGCTCTTTGGCGGTACCTTCCTCGTGCTAGCGCCTGAGCATCCGTGGGTTACACTCGCTCTCACACACAAGACCGTTCTACAGAACAACAACGAGGTCCAGAAATACGTCGCTCAGGCGGCCAAGAAGAAAGAAATTGAACGTCTCGCAGCAGGCAAAGAGAAAAACGGTGTCGAACTCAAAGGCGTGAAAGCTATCAATCCAACGACCGGCAAGGAGATCCCGGTATGGGTAGCAGACTTCGCGATCGCGACTTTTGGTACCGGAGCTCTATTCGGCGACGCGCATGATGAGCGAGACGTCGAGTTCGCACATAAATATGGTATTCCGCTAAAAGAAACGGTGGAGCCTTTGATCACCCGCACCTCAGGTCTCGACGCCGTGCGGGAAGGGCAGCCTTTTGTCGAACGTAAGGCGGTCATGGCCATCGTCAGACGCCGGTCCGATGGGAAGTATCTCTGTATTAATTACCGTCCGACGGCAACGCACGAATTCGTCTCCGGCGGTATTGAGGGTAACGAAAGCCTTATCGAAGCAGGTATCCGGGAGATTCGTGAAGAAACCGGGTATACGAACATTTCTTTCGTTCGCGAGCTTGGAAGGCCGGCACATTCCAAGTATTACAGTCTGCTTCGCAAGACCAATACAATTGCTCACTATTCGCCACTCTTTTTTGAATTACTCGGTGACGAACAGGTAGAGGTATCCGCGGACGAAAAAGCTCGACATGAAGTACGGTGGCTGGAAGAAAAGGAAGTATCAAGATTTATCAATAAGGATGATTACCGGTACGCGTGGGACCGGCATCAGGAAAGGCCGTACACGGGGAAGGGGATACTCTACGACTCCGGTGAATTCGACGGCCTAACGAGCGAAGAAGCCATTCCGTTGGCCGGCGCGAAATTTGGCCGGCTCGCCAAGACATACAAACTCCGTGATTGGATAGTTTCGCGCCAGCGTTACTGGGGCGTGCCGATACCCATCGTGCACTGCGCCTCATGCGGCCCCGTGGCTGTCAAAGACAACGAGTTACCCGTGAAGCTGCCAGAGGTCAAGGATTATCTACCGGAGGGGAACGGAAAATCACCGCTCGCGAAGGTGAAGAAATTCGTGCAAGTGAAATGCCCACAATGCAAAGGAAAGGCCGAACGCGAGACCGATACGCTCGACACGTTCGTGGATTCATCATGGTATTTCCTCCGCTACACAGACCCCAAAAATAGTAAACAGTTTGCAGGCAGCAGTAAACAGGAAAACTGGATGCCTGTGGACCTCTACTCTGGCGGCGCGGAGCACACTACGATGCACGTCTTGTATTCACGCTTCTGGCACAAAGCGCTCTTCGACCTCGGATTGGTGAAGGAGCCGGAGCCTTACACGCGCCGCATGAACCGCTCGCTCATCCTCGGGCCCGACGGGCAAAAGATGAGCAAATCGCGCGGCAACGTGATTGACCCCGATGAGGTGGTCGGACGGCTGGGCGCGGACACCGTGCGCATGTACCTCGCCTTTATCGGTCCTTACAACGAAGTCAGCAGCTACCCGTGGAATCCCGACAGCGTCGTCGGTGTCCGTCGCTTCCTGGAGAGGGTGTGGAAAGCGCGGGAGTATGTTGGCAAAGTGAACAACGCGGGGCTTGAGAATCTTCTTCACAAAACCATCAAAAAAGTGGGTGAAGATATTGCGGCCATGAAATTCAACACGGCCATCAGCGCGCTCATGATGTTTCAGAATGCATTAGAGAAGGAGAAAGCACTCGGCAAGGGCCAGTGGGAGAGCTTCCTTAGACTGCTCGCGCCCTTTGCGCCACATATAGTCGAAGAATTGTGGGCGGAAAGCGGACAGAAAAAATCGGTACATAAAACGGAATGGCCGGAATTCGACGCCGCCCGTCTCATAGAGGGAAGTATTAAGATTGCG
>MFKY01000035.1 GCA_001781175.1 Candidatus Kaiserbacteria bacterium RIFCSPHIGHO2_01_FULL_55_37 | reverse complement strand
TTGATGTTGTTCCTCCCGCACCAGAGTTCGTAGAGGTGGCCGATGCTCCTGGCCTCGTCAGTGATTTCGTTAGGAAGTAGCGACGCGTCCTCGCCGACCAGTGGCTTGAGCACATCCTCGGCCTTCATGATAGTATCGACGATATCGAGGGAATCCATGCCACTCGTCGCCAAACTCCATGCGGGCTCAGCCGATCGTATGGCCTTGACGATGTCGTCATTCTGCTTGCATTCGTTCGCAGCAACGGCGAATGCTTCACGAAATTGGTCAAACATGAACTCAGTCATCGTTATCTCCTTGCATTTGCGCGCGGGCTCTACAGAACCCCACTCATTCATATCATTTTTTGTTATATAATCAATCATTATGACATCATTATGAAACGCCCGATGCCAGAGAACGAAGAAGGATGGAACCCCGAAGAAGAGCAAAGCTCTCTACGGGGCAAGGCAGATGCTCATGACGAGGACTATTGGAGACAGAAGTTGACATCTGAACAATTTAAGATTTTGCGGGAGAAGAGGACCGAGGCTCCTTTTACCGGGGAATATGTGCACGAAAAAGCAGATGGGACGTATGCATGCGTCGCATGTGGGAACCCGCTATTTAGTTCGGACGCTAAGTTTGATTCCGGCACAGGCTGGCCGTCATTTGATCAGGCACTCCCAGGCGCGGTTGAGACACATATCGATAATGATCACGGCATGGTGCGCACCGAAATCACGTGCGCTCGGTGTGGCTCACACCTCGGGCATATTTTCGACGACGGTCCGACCGCTACCGGAAAAAGATACTGTATTAACTCAGTGTGCTTGGATTTGGAAGAAAAGTAACTATCATCTTTCTATACGCGGCCGCGTGAGGAAGAGTGATATCGACAAAAACGAAGGAAACGATAGAGTATAGAGCATGGACCCCTTTCTCAAAATGGATATTTTCTTCTTCGTCACGACGCTCGTCGTGATAGCGCTCGGGCTGATCCTATTGCTCATCGGCCTCCGCATCTGGCGCATTCTCGGCCATGTCGAGCGGATCATGGAAATCGCCGAAGAGGAGACCGAGCTTATCAAGGAGGATATTGCCGACCTGCGCTCCGATATACGTCGGCGAGGATTCAGCATGTTTTCTCTCGGTCGATTTGTTCGCAAGGTAACATCAAATTTTACAAAACGTTCAAAAAAAGATGAATAAATGGTATGAAAAATACTCCAAAAGGCGACACTACTCCCGGAAAGAAAAAGAGGCACATCGGCCGTTCGCTCGCACTCGGTGCGCTCGCGGCGGGAGTGGTCGCCACCTACTATTTTTATGCGAGTAAGAATGCAAAACAGCATCGCAAACAGGCCACCCGTTGGAGTCTGCAATTCAAAAAGGAGGTGATCAAACAGATCGAATCTGCAAAGGCGACGAATCAGACCGCGGTTGCCTCTGCGATAGATAAAGCTGCCGAAATATTCGAGAATCTGCGCGCTGTCGATAGGTCAGAGCTCTTGGATGCGGCAAGGGAATTGAAGGCTCACTGGCGTGAGCTCTCGCAAGACATCGCGAAGGAAGGTGCTCGAAGTATTCGCTCCGTAAAAAAATCCCTCAAGCGTGTGGCGGGGAGCGATAAAAAGAGAACGCGCTAATTCACTGTTTGCTCACGGCCGGTAAGGGACAATGGTTCGCCGCTGTCTATATAGTATGCCCAGAGCGAAGTATCGCGTTTTTTCCGTCGCCGTAATGGTGCTTTCTACTATTGTTTTTGTGTACACGCTCACGACAGCGCTCTGGTATGTACCGACGGGAGAGGCTTCTTCTGCCGAGCAACCGACCCTGGCCGTTTCGTCATCCTCTCCCGCGAGGCTCTCCATTCCTGCGCTCCACATCGATGCGTCTGTGCAGAAGGTTGGCGTGAAAGCCGATGGTAGCATGGCCACACCGAGCAATTTTGCCGACGTCGCTTGGTACAAGTACGGCACGGTGCCGGGTCAGCTCGGGAGCGCGGTCATAAGCGGTCACGTCGACAACGGCCTCGCGCTCGCGGGCGTCTTCAAACACCTCCCCGAACTCCGCGTCGGGGACGATGTGTACATAGAGCAGCAAGACGGCAACAGGCTGCATTTTGTCGTCGAGGCCATTGAGAGTTATCCCTACAAAGACGCGCCGGCGGAAAAAATATTTGCACACAATGACGCCGCACGGCTCAATCTCGTCACGTGCGAGGGCGTATGGGTGAAAAGCGAGAAGACCTACGACCATCGGCTGGTCGTGTTTACCAAACTGGTCGCCTCTTGATATGATGAAGGCGATGCTCCACGCACCCTTTTTTGACCCCACAAAAAGCTACTACGAAAATTGGGAGAAGGGCCCATTCAATGAGTTTACGGACGGCACCGTTTTTCCGGTAGAAAAGGAGCAACGATTTACTTTTTTGGGACAAAAGCTAAATTATCCCTTTGGTATCCCGGCCGGCCCGCTCCTCAATAGCCATTTTATGAAAGCGGCTATGGAAAAGGGCTTCGACGTCCCGGTCTACAAGACAGTTCGTACGCGAATTAAAAAGTGCAATGACTGGCCAAATGTCTTGCCGGTTATCGTAGATGGCGATCTCACGCTCGAAAAAGCAAAAAAAGGTCTTACGGTGAAAGACGACTACACAGAACCGCTCGCAATTACCAATTCCTTTGGCAACCCGTCCTACCCGGTCGATGTGTGGCAAAAAGATATTGCGGAGACGGTTGCGTTTGCGCGGACGAGGCCGGGACAGATCGTCGTCGGCATGGTGGAGGGAACGAGGTGGGAGAAGGAAAGTACCGAGCAAGATTTTATTTATGACTGGGTTCTTGCGGCGCAGCTGATGAAGGAAACAGGGGCGCATGCGATCGAAGCGAATTTTAGTTGCCCCAACGAAGGTGATCGGGTGAGCCGACTCCTGTGTTTCGATGCGGAGATTTCTCAGAAAATCGCAGAGCGGATAAAGAACAAAATTGGCGACTTGCCGCTTGCTATAAAGATCTCGTATTTTGAAGATGAGACCGAGCTGCGTTCGCTCGTAGAAAAAGTAGCCCCGATCGTCGATGGCATTTCCGCTATCAACACGATTCCCGCTCCCGTATACGATAAAGAAGGGAAGCAAGCACTGCCTGGCGGTCCGTGGCGCTTGAAGAGCGGTATTTGCGGCGCACCGGTCAAATGGGCAGGCCTCGATATGGTACGACGCCTCAAAAAGTTACGCGAAGAATTCGGCATGACGTATGAGATAGTTGGAGTTGGCGGGGTTACGATTCCTGCGGATTTCAAAGAATATCGTGATGCCGGAGCGGATGTAGTGATGAGCGCGACAGGAGCTATGTGGAACCCGTATTTGGCCAAAGAAATCAAAGAGGCATACCCCAACGGGTAAGGGGATTGAAGGTCGGGATTGACAAAATGAGGCCTGTCTATACCCTGCCCCTTAGGGCAGTGTCTTATAAATAAGTAACGATATTTGGAGTATGAATAAATCAGTGTGGGTGATCCTGATCCTCCTTGTCCTTCTTGTGGGCGGTGGATGGCTTATTTTTAATAAAGACGACTCATCCGGTGCGAAGGCCACGGGTCCTATCGAGATTGGCTTTATCGGACCTCTCACAGGGGATGCGGCTTCGCTCGGTGCGCCCTCCAAAGCGGCAGTCGAAGTCGCCGTGGATGAGGTCAACGCCGCAGGCGGCGTGGGGGGCCGACAGCTCCACGTCACGTACGAAGACGGTCAATGCAACGCGCAGGCAGCAACAAATGCAGCGAGTAAACTGATCAATCAAGGCGGGGTGGTCGCCATCATCGGCGGCCTCTGCTCCACCGAGACAGCCGCCTTCGGACCGATGGCGATGCAGGCAAATATTCCGGTCATCTCGTACGGCTCGTCTGCGCCGAGTCTCTCGCAGATGGGAGCACTCTTTAGCCGCGACTATCCCTCCGACGCGGGGCAGGGCACATTTGGCGCCGAATACATGTACAACGCACTTGGCGCTCGCAAAGTCGCTGTCATCTATCACATCAGCGATTATGGCACTGGCATCAAAAATGTATTCATCGAGCGGTTCAAAGAGCTCGGCGGAGAGATCGTCGCCGAAGAAGGCGCGGAGCAGACAGCGACCGATTATCGTACCCAGCTCACCAAAATAAAGGCGGCAAAACCGGATTACATCTATTCGCCGCTCTATCCGGCAGGAGCGACCGCAATGTTCAAGCAGGCCAAGGAAATGAACATCGCGACGAAGTTCTTGGGAGGAGACGCGCTCTCAGACACGAAACTACAGGCTGATGTAAAGAGCTTGGGACTCAACATCATGTTTACGCAGATCAAGAGCGATATCCCGGCGGAATTCAACAGCAAGATCGCGGCTAAGACAGGCGGTACGCAAGTGCCCGTGTATTCGGCGACCGCGTACGATGTGGTGTACCTTCTCTCCAATGCCCTCAAGACGGCGGATAGCGGCCAGGCACTCGGCACGGCTATCCGCGCTACCAACTACGACGGCGTCTCCGGCCATATCCAATTCGATCAGAACGGCGACGTCGCCGGCTCCGGCTACACAGTGTACAAATTCGAAAACGGCAGTGCGACGCTCGTCGAGTAACCATACGATTTCTGCCCGACCGTGCTTTCCGCGCGGTCGGGCAGAATGAGATAATGCACACATGGAGCTCGCTGTTCAGATCGGCCTCAACGCAGTAATCGCCGGTGCTATCTATGCGCTCGTCGCGCTCGGATTCAATCTCATATACTCGACTGCGCGATTCTTCGACGTGGGATACGGAGCGCTCGCAGTCGTGGGCGGGTACACCATGCTCTACGTCTATAAGACGCTCGAGCTGCCCTTTGCTCTCGCCATAGTCTTGGCAGTGACATTTGCTGGGGCTCTCGGATGGGTAATTGAGCGCTTTGTCTATCGCCCGCTTCGCTCGCAAAAGGCATCACCTACGGTCCTCTTAGTCGCATCGATCGGCGTTCTCACCGTCGTGCAGGCCACAGTCGCCATTCTTTTCACGAGTGAATTCAAGACACTCTCGCGCGATGTCGGGGCGACGCGCGTCTTCGAAATATTCGGCGGGGTGATTACCGAAGTGCAGGTCATTATCCTCTTCGTGGCGCTTGCGATCATGAGCACGCTCGGCCTTGTCTTGAAGTATACGCTCTTCGGCAAAGCGATTCGTGCCATCGCCGACGACGAGGAAGTAGCCCGCATCGTTGGTATTCCATCAAGGCGCCTCATCGGTATCGTCTTCTTCATCGGCTCCGCGATCGGCGCTGTCGCCGGCATTGCTGTCGGTTTCGATACCGGGCTGCAGCCGACCGTCGGACTCGCGCTTCTTCTCGGGGGCGTCATTGCCGCAATTATCGGCGGAGTGGGTAATATCTGGGGAGGAGTAGCTGGCGCATTTCTCTTGGCGATTATCGAAAATGTCGGCGTGTGGACATTTTCCGGTGAGTGGAAATCGACCGTAGCTTTCGCGGTGCTCATTTTGGTACTTTTGTTTAAACCAAGAGGTTTGTTTGAGAAATAATATGGACTACCTTATCCATATCGGTGTCTTGATTTGCATCTCGGGCATTCTCGCGCTTTCGCTCAATCTCGTGGTAGGGGAGACGGGGCTCGTATCCGTCGCCCATGCCGCGTTTTATGGTATCGGTGCCTATGTGGCAGCCCTCCTCCTCACGAAAGTTGGGCTCAATTTCTTTCTCGCGGCGCTCGTGGGGATGGCATTCTCCGGCTTCGCCGCGCTCGCAATCGGCGCCGTGCTTGCGCGCTTTAAAGGTGATTTTTATGTGCTCGTCTCGCTCGGATTCAACATGATCATTTACAGCATCATGGTCAATTGGCAGAGCGTTACCAACGGTCCATTAGGCATTTCCGCGATTCCGCGCCCTGCCATATTCGGCTATGTATTCGGTACGACCGGACCCTACTTTCTTTTGGCAGCAATCGCGCTCGCGCTTACCTATTATTTTTGCGTACTTCTCACGCAATCTTCGTTTGGTCGCGTGCTCCACGGCATCCGCGAAGACGAAGAGGCGACATCTGTTTTCGGTTATCGCACAACGCACTACAAGGTGCTCATCTATATGATTTCGGCAATGCTCGCGGGGCTTGCCGGCGCGCTCTTTGCAAGCTACATCACGTTTATCGATCCATCGAGCTTTGTGATCAGCGCGTCCATTTTTATTCTTGCGATAGTTATCCTCGGTGGCCTCTCTTCGCATCGAGGGGTCGTCTTAGGTGCGGCAATCTTGATAGCCTTGCCCGAAGCGCTCCGATTCGTCGGCTTCCCAAGTGAAATCGCCGCGCAAATGCGCCAGCTGACCTACGGTCTTATCCTCATCCTCCTTATGCTGTACCGACCACAAGGGCTGCTGGGTAAATTCAAACTGTGAGGATTAGATTCAGGATTCAGGAAGCTTGATTCAAGAATTTTAAATCCCGGAATCATGAATCTCTCGAAAGAGCTGGCTCTTTCGAAATCTGCCACATCGCCTCGAACATGGCGCGAAAGGCGCTGGCGATCTCCTCACTCTCAATTTTTACGGTGAAATATTCTTTCTTTCCTGAGGTGATGAGTGTAGTCTTGCCGAAGATGCCGATGTCGGTCGCAAAAGGAGAAAATTCTTTCGGCATTGCGCGTATCTGACGATTCGGACCAGATACGCGCTTTGCATATTCAGTGGTCGTCGGACTGTCGTCGGCTAATTCTCGGGTGCTGACTTCAGGAGATGTTGATAGGTAATCGAATTTTTGTAGGGTCCGCGCGAATATCTCATGCACCAGGTCCATATTGCTCATAAATAAAATTTCTCCCTTTGCCACGAAATATTCATCATATGCCTTATCAAGTGCGTCTTTGCCTTCATACATCATCACACGCGGGCGGTGATCTTTTTGTACCATCATCGCTTCGAGTTGCGGGACGAATTGGCGCAACTCGGTAAGCCGGAGCTCCGCTTCAGTCACAATTTTCTTGGGATGTTGCGGCGTGAAAAATGTACGCGATCCACGTGCGACCCGTGATACCAAACCCTTCGATTCTAGGGAGTTGAGCACGAGATATGCGGTCGGGCGCTTAATACCCGACTTTTTGGCAGCACTCAAGACAGTCGCTTCGCCGAGCTCTAGAAGTGCCGTATAGACGGCGATCTCTTTTTCCTCAAGGCCGATATTTTGTAAAACCTGGCTCGAATCCATGCCGCGGAGTATAGCCGCAAAAAGTTATATGTCAACTATTCTGACATCATGACTCTTATATTTCCCTAAAAATCACTTAAAAAGCCTAAAAATAGGTCAATTTCATTGACACTTTTATAGCGACCAGTGTATTACAAGACGTGAAAGTCGGTATTAGGTTAAGAACCGTCTTTTCTATTCATTATGAAGCAATCCTACGTTGCCCTAATTATTGGCGGCGTTGTCCTTATGGGCGCTCTCTTCCTCACGTTTCGAGGTATTTTCCCGGGCGCCCAGATAGCAGCTCCAGGAAGCCTCAATTCTGATGTAATACGTATCGGCGCAGCACTTTGTCTGACAGGTGATTGTGCCGAGTGGGGAGAGGGAGAACTCAAATCTATCGAAATGGCGGTAGATGAGGCAAATGCGTCAGGAGGTGTTGGAGGCAAGCAAATCAAACTTTTCATCGAGGATATGCAGGGTACGCCGCAGGGATCGGTCAACGCGATGCAAAAGTTGATTACTGTCGATCATGTCGAAGCGATTATTGGCCCTACATGGGGAGATAGTTTCCAGGCTGGCTTTACGGTCAATAATGCGGCTCAAGTGGTGGCCGTTGCACCCTCGACCGCACTCGAAGCGTTGGCACTTAATAAACAATCGACGGAGTATGTATTTTCCACCTGGGTGCCAATAAAAATGGAGATACAGGCACTCCAAGCATACATGCATCGTATCGGGGTACAGCACGTTGTCATTCTGCACGACCAAGATCCTTTCGGTCTCATGATCGCAAGCACCTTTCACACTCTTGCGAAGTCTCAAGGTATTGTCATAGCTGATGAATTCGAATTTCCTATCGGGTTCGATGATTTCAGAACATCCATTGTCAAATTAAAGGGTATGAAAATCGATGGAATCGTAATGGCCTTCCAGTCCGCCGCGTTCAAGGCAAAATTCCTTAAACAAGCACATGAACTAGGTTTGGCCCCTCGACTATTTAGCACTGAAGATATCCAGGATGTCGGTTTACTGAGGGAATTTGGTCCCGCATTGGAAGGCGTCGTGTACGTCTATCCTGCGGCTTCAGGCGATGTGGATTCGTTCCAGAACAAATTCAAATCACGGTACGGAGTAGCCCCAAGCGGAGCGAGTGCTCCCAATGCTTACGATGCTGCTCAGGTGGTTATCGCCGCGCTCAAAAAGCATGAGGAAACAGGCATCGATCTTAGAACAGCTCTTGAAAACGTCGAGATTCCAGGCGCTTTTATGAAGCAGATCAAATTCGAGTCACATCAACTAACAGGAGCGGAGTTCCACATTAAAACTATAAGGAATGGACAGTTTGTCGTGCTGCAATAGTTTCGATCCTTCTATTTTTTGCGCTCGGTAAAAGGCCGTTGTGGTACAATCAACGAATGGCCAATATCACTATCTCAAAAAAGGACGTGCAGAAAAAAGACGGGGTCGTTGTTCTCTCTCTTAAGGAATACCAGCGGCTTCT
>MFKY01000034.1 GCA_001781175.1 Candidatus Kaiserbacteria bacterium RIFCSPHIGHO2_01_FULL_55_37 | reverse complement strand
TCAGGTTATGCGCTGTTCCCCCGGCTTTTGTATGTGCCATATTGCTGTCGTTGTATGATTAACTAACATGCAGAATATACACGAATCGTATCTAAAAATCAAGGTTTTGGGCGGGCAATGGGTAGCTGAGTGGGGTGTCGTAGTTATCATTTTTTTGGTCACCTTGGCCTCCTTTGGCCTCGGCCGTCTTTCGGCCTTGGAAGAAGCTAAACCGCTCGTCTCTATCATTGAGGCCCCAATGGATGCAAGACCAAGTGCGTTAGCCCCCGGTGGCCTCCTCGTGGCGGCACGGGGCGGCACAGTCTACTACTATCCGTGGTGTACCGGTGCAGGTAAGATCAGCCCCGCCGGTAAAGTGTGGTTCGAAAGTGAGGCAGCTGCCCGCAGGGCGGGGTACTCATCCGCCAAGGGATGCAAGGGTTTGGCGCCGCAATAATCCACGCTACAATAGCACCCATGATAGTCCTCGATGTCGAAGCAACGGGCGTGGAACCGAAGATTCACTCTATTGTGAGTCTTGGCGCACTCGACCTCGCGAATCCTACGAATCGTTTCTATATGGAGTGCAAAGTGTGGGACGGCGCACACATCATGGATGAGGCGCTCGCGGTGAACGGCTTTACCCGCGAGCAGGTTACGGACCAAAGCAAGCCGAGTGAGGCCGATCTCACGCACGCATTCCTGCATTGGAGCGAGGGCGTGGAGGAGCGGACATTTGCCGGACAGAACGTATCGTTCGACCGCGACTTTCTGAAAGAAGCCGCCGAGCGCGCCGGGCATACCAACTGGCCGTTCGCGCACCGCACACTCGACACGCACACGATGTGTTTTATGCACATGATACACAAAGGCCTGCAGCCGCCGGTAAAGTACCACCGCTCGGCGCTCAATCTCGACGCGGTCCTCAACTACTGCGGCATTCCCGAGGAGCCATCGCCGCACAACGCACTCACCGGCGCGCTCTCACACGCGGAAGTCATCGCGCGTCTGCTCTACGGCAGAAAACTCTTGCCCGAATTCGCACAATTCGAGATACCCTGGAAGGCATAGAGATGAAGAAGGGGGGATAGGGGGTAGGTCAGGCATAAGGTGCTTTCCTCTAAAATACCCCGAACAGGGAAGTGGTAAATAACTACCGGGTATTTTCTGCGGGGAAATATTTCAGATGCACGACACAAAACGAAACAAGCCGGAGAATCTTCCAAGAAAATTTTGGGCGATGAGTCTTGACAGGGCAGTGGTCTAATGTGGTCTAGGCTAGCCGAGTTCTATAATTTCCAACGTCGCACAATATATCTTTTGCGACGTATAGCTACGTACAAATAAGGCATCCGGCTGAGTCGGCCGCAGCCACGCACCAATCCACGCCCGCTGCTATCCCCGCGCGTCCTGGACCCGTATACGAGGTCAAAACAGCCTCAGGACCGTTCGCCGGGCCGCCGGCTCCCCCAAACCCCATCTCGGGCGTTTTCCCGAATCCGGTCAAGCTTTACGTCGACCCACCTCCCCTATGAGCTAAAATCCCCAAAATCCGGGGGAGTTGGACTTCATTCCTTTTGTATATAAAGATGTCCCGCACCGCTGTCCGAAGCGGTGCGGAAACATTTCTTCTCATCTGGGGGCCTTGAAAGCGCGACGCGCTTGTTCAACGGGCATCCACGTCTTGGCAAACCGCGGGCTTGGCGCCAAAGATCTTGCCAAGCTCGTTTGTGCCGTCGCAGGTTAACGCATTCATCACTGCGACGATTGCGATGAAAATACCCAGTGCAATGAGGCCCCATTCAACTGCTGTTGCCGGACTCACCGTCCTTTCAGGTTGGCCCATACGTACAAGGGCTAACGGCATTTAATATGAAATCCGTGGGCGTGTCCACATCGTTGCCTTACGACACTTCGCCGAGCATAGGGAGCCCCAGTCGTCGCCTGGAATTTTCTCCTTTGAAAAGATTTCTGTGCCGAGTAGGAGGTTCGTTGCGCAAGTGGGCCTGCCCCGTAGGCAGCTTGCTGTCCTGCGGGGTCATCGCATGGAAGCTCGAGCCGAGGAATACGGCATGCTTGCCGTAGCGCTCGCAAAGTTCGTCCACACTCTTGAACACGTACTGCAACCCTTCAGTTTTCGTCGCCGCACCGAAGAGGTCGAGCTGGGCCGAGGCGGCGTCGCGGAGCTTCAGCAGCGTGACTCCCGTCGTACGATACAAAACGTTTGTGCGATAAGTCTTAGCAAAATATTCCGACACCGCGCGCATGATGTCCTGCGGGACGTTCGTCGCATTGGAGAGCTTCACTTCGCAGGCATGATAATGGAAATCCTGCGTCTTGAGAAAAAATACTATTTCGGTCGTAGCGAGATTCCACCTGCGCGCCTTGATACATGCGTTCTCGACGTTTTTGGAAAGCTGCGAAAAGACGAAATCCCGGTCCTTCGAAGGCGGCGTGAAGGTCTTCGTCTTTTGTATGGAGCGGTAGGTGGATTTGTGCTCTGTGGTCAGCTCCAGCACGACTTCCCCGTTCAGCTCTTTCCAAAGCTCGAAATAGGGCTTGGAGACCATTTTGCGCACCCACGCCTCATCGCGGTCGGCGAATTGGAGCGCGGTTTCTATGCCGAATTTTTGCAAATACGCGGCGGTGTTGTGGCCGATACCCCAGACGCTCTCCGTCTTTGTTTTCGCCAGATACGCGCGCGCATCCCGCAGAGGAATGGCGGTAAGTCCGTCGGGCTTTTTCCATTTGGAGCCGAGCTTCGCCAAGACCTTTGTGGCGGAGAGCCCGAGCGAAAAAGTGATGCCGAGCTCGCGTTGCAGGTCCCCTTTGATGGCGGCCGCCATTTCTTGGTAACCCATGCGCAGCGTGCGGCGCAGTCCCGTAAGGTCGGCAAAGCATTCATCAATGGAGTACTCTTCCACTGTGGGGGTGTAGCGGCGGACTATCTCATACATACGCTCCGAGAAGAGCGAGTACGTCTCGTAATCCGACGGCAAGATGACCGCATCGGGGCAGATTTTCCGCGCCTCCGAAAGTATCATGCCGCGCTTCACTCCGCGCGCCTTCACGCCGTATGTCATCGCTGAGACGATGCCGCGCTCGCGCCCCGTAATGACGGGCTTACCGCGAAGCTTCGGATTTCTCGCGATCTCGCAGGAGGCGAAGAAAGAGTCGCCGTCCACGTGCAAAATCGCGCGCGGGAACGAACCGGAGGCGCCCCACATACTAGTATTTGCGCACGACGGCGGTAACCACCGCTTCGATACGGAACGATTCGCGCGGATAGATGGGCTTGTATTTGGCGTTGGCGGGCTCGAGAAAATGCTCGCCGTCTTTTTTGCGCAGGTACTTCATCGTATACTCGCCGTCTATCATCGCGACGACAATCTGTCCCGGCTTGTACGTGGCCTTGCGCTCGACGATGACCATATCGCCGGGATGTATGCCCGCATCTATCATCGAGTCTCCCTTCACCTTGAGAATGTAGGTGGACTCTTTGTTGGGCACCAGGTATTCGTCGAAATCCATCACGTCCAGAAGCTCTTCCTCGGCCGCAGAAGGAAATCCCGCCTCAACGACGCCGAGCAACCGGACACCCGCGGCCAGTCTGCCCGGTGTGATGCGGCCGCTCTTGTCTTTCACAACGACGCCGTCCTGCACCATTTTCGCGATGAGTTTGAAGACGGCATTTTTGGAACGGAATCCCGTAAGCTGCATTATTTCTTTGTAGCCGGGCATGCGGCGGTGCTTCTTGTAGAAAGAAACGACGGCGGTTTTGTAGGTCTCGTACACCCCGTTAGAAGTTTCTGACATAGAAATGGTGCTACTGAATAAGCGAGTGAAAGCCTTCGCAATCGCGTTGCGCAACAGGAACGGTTGAAAGACTTCTAACGGGGTACATCCGTACAGTATAAGTGAACTACGGTTCACCCGTCAATGCACTTATCCCCGCGGTACGGCCTCTTGTATACTGTGCCTATGTATAAGGAGAGAATCCGGGCGGCACTCTCCCCTTCTGAGCGTAAGATTTTTGCTAAACTCACGACGGCAAAAAAGATCCAGGATTTTCTGGACAAGCTTCCGATTAATTTCGAGCTGCGCGGCGAGACGTACATGTCGCCGCGGCGGCTTTTGAGGGAGCGCACGGCGCATTGTTTCGAGGGGGCGCTTTTGGCCGCAGCGGCTTTTGCGTACCACGGGCAGCGGCCGCTTTTGTTGGACCTCCAGACGCTGCCGAGTGATGAGGACCATGTCGTGGCGCTTTTTAAGGAGAACGGACTGTGGGGTGCCATCAGCAAGACCAATCACGCGATTCTCCGTTACCGCGACCCGATATACCGGACCGTGCGTGAGCTCGCGATGTCGTACGCGCATGAATACGTGTTGGAAAACGGCCGGAAATCCATGCTCGCGTATTCGAAGCCGTATGACCTCCGGCGGTTTGCCCCGGAGCGCTGGGTGACGGAGGAAGGAGACCTCGTATGGCTCGTCGATGTGCTCGATGACTCCCGCCACTCCCCTCTTGCCCCGAAAAAATCTATGCGCACGCTTCGGCCCGCATCAAAAATAGAATTGCGTGCCTTGGAAATCGAGGAGTGGAAGAGGCGTTAAGGAAGGTACGCTATCGGGTTGAGGAACCCGGCCGGAGGAGTGATGGGAATGGTTGCCCGCGAGCAGGCGGATGTTCTGTTCGTAGCCTCACCGAAGGTCATGATTTTGGTGACGGAGGTTACGTAGACGCTGAGGTGCAGATGCGGCCCGGTGGCGTAGCCGGTCGCCCCGACGTTGCCGATTATTTGACCGCCCGACACGCTCTGACCTTGCACCACGGAAATCTGTGAAAGATGCCCGTAGAGCGTCGAGAGGCCGTTCGAGTGCTTTATCATTATCCACTTGCCCGCCGAATAGCAGCCTTTATAGAGGTCGGTATTTCCCGTAGCCCACACGGTCCCAGTGAGGGCCGCCTTGACCGGTGTGCCGATGGGCGCGCCCAGGTCAATGCCGTTGTGGCCTTTGCCG
The DNA here is from genome assembly GCA_001781175.1 of Candidatus Kaiserbacteria bacterium RIFCSPHIGHO2_01_FULL_55_37. GTDB lineage: Bacteria > Patescibacteriota > Minisyncoccia > Phycocordibacterales > UBA2100 > UBA10103. Next base: position 29,938 of record MFKY01000034.1, on the reverse strand, counting down.
TTGTAGGCGCCGCTTAGAGCAAAAGAGGATTGCCCGAAGGTTTGGGTTATCCGTATCTTGTCGAGCGGCCAACGGAGCACGCCTTTTTTGGCCGCGAGGATTTGCGACGGGTCCACCGCCTGGAGGTATTGAGCCTTGAGGTCGTTGAGTGCGGCTTCGAAAGCTGCCTTTCCGGCCACCTTCTGTGCGAGGAGCGCTTGGTACGTCGATTCCTGGGATTTCGTCTGCGCCAGAAGTTCGTTCTGGGCTTTCTTTTGGGCGTTCAACGAACCCTGCTGCGCGACGAGAGTGTTCTGCTGAGCGACCAGTTCGGCCCGCTTTTCCTCGGTCCTCTTTTTTATCTCGGCGAGCGATTGCTTTTCCGCTGCCAGCTTCGCTATCTGGTCGGTAATGGCGGACTGGAGCGTCTGATATGAGTCCATTTCACGCCAGGTCGCCGCGAGGTCTTCGGAAGCAAGTATCCGTACGGCGAGCGACGTCGCATCCGCTTCATTCACTTTCCGGAACGACTCCGCAAGCCCTGCGACATCCGTATCGATAGAATCCTGCTTCACCGCCATGCCCTTCGCGAGCTGCTTGATTTGCAGCTGTGTCGAGGTTATTTTCTTTTGCGTTGCACTGATTGAGGCGGCGCTTTTCTTCAGGAGCAGATTCAGCTCGTTTAGGTCATTCTGGAGGGTTTTCTTTTTGGTGCCGACGGCGTCCAGCTCTTTTTGGTATTGTGCGATTTCTTTGTCGAGCTGTGTTATCTGAGCGCTCTGCTCGTCAATCTGCCGCTGCAGCTCGCTAGCTGTCTGGGATGCGTCATCGGTACTCTGTGCGAGTACTGGAGTCACCTGCAGTGAAAGCGCGGAGAAAACCGCGAGGCTAAGTAGCGCGGCAACGACGTTCGCACGCGAAATCATAAGGTCGAAAGGTGTGACAAAGCGGACTCAATACGCCTCAGAGTCACTTCTTTGCCGATAAGAGAGGCGATGATGAAGGGGTCAGGAGATTTTTCCCGGCCGGAAAGTGCGACCCTCAGCGGCCAAAGCACCGTACTTCTCCCCTGCTCCGTCGCGTACGGATAGATGACGTTTTTTATCTCTTCCGAAACGAACACTTTCTCCGATACATCTATCAACAACGTCTCGACTTCCTTCAAATGTTTCTTTGCGGTTGCGGCGTCTGTTTTTGCACCTTTCAGAAGCAGATGCGGCTCGTACCCGACCTTCTCAGCGAGGAAATCGTACTCTCCACTTTTAATGAGTTCGGTGGCTTCGCCAAATGTCCGCGCGCGTTCCTTGATGAGGGAGACAGGCAGCAGGCTTACATCCGCATCGGTAAAATCTTTGAGGAGACCCGCGTATTCTGCGTCCGTCAGACGCTTGGAGTGTTGGTGGTTGAGCCAGAGCAACTTTTCTTTATCAAAAATAGCACCGCTCTTGTGGATACGCTCCAGCGAGAATACTTTTACAAGCTCTTCAAGCGTAAAGACTTCCTGCTCGGTTCCGGGGTTCCAGCCCAAAAGCGCAAGGTAATTCACAAAGGCGTGCGGCAGAAAACCCTGTCTCCGGTATTCATTGACCGAAACCGCCCCGTGGCGTTTGGAGAGTTTCGAGCGGTCGGGCGCGAGAATGAGAGGAATGTGAGCATATGCGGGCCGCCCGTATCCCAGAGCTACGAGAATAAGTATTTGCCTCTGTGTATTCGAGATGTGGTCTTCGCCACGGATAACGTGCGTGACGCCCATTTCATGGTCATCGACGACAACGGCCAGGTGGTACAGCGGGTCGTCGACCGATTTTGCAATAATAAAATCTTTCAGCTCACCCGTGTCAAACGACACGGGACCGCGAACGAGGTCGTTGAATGTAACCGTAGTATTGGGATTCTTAAAACGCACGACCTTTTTATCCGGGTTATCTGTGGCCGCTTCCGCTTCGTAGGCATGTCCGGCCTCTATCAGTTGTTTGATATAACCGCGGTACACACCGGTACGTTCTGACTGTTTCCAAACCGCGGCCTGCTTTTTGCCGAGAAGTCCCAGCCAACGCATCCCTTCGAGTATGTCGTCTTCATATTCTTTTTTGCCTCGCGCAGTATCGGTGTCCTCAAAACGCATCCGCATCTCACCTCCTTCGTGAGCCGCAAAAAGATAGTTGAAAAGCGCCGTGCGCGCGCTTCCGATGTGAAAATAACCGGTCGGCGACGGTGGAAAACGCGTTATGACCTTCATACCGGTTCATGCGAAATAGAGGTTTCTAGGAGCGTAAGAGCGATTTTGCGGGCGGCATCGGGACGTGCGAATGTGCGGGCCGCCTCGGACATTTTCTTGCACAGGGCGACATCGTTCGTGATGCGCTGTATCTCTGCCACCAGAAGATGCGGAGACAGATTGTGCTGTTCGATAACGACCGCCGCTCCTGACCGCGCGTACGAGAACGCATTCTCCGTCTGGTCGTGAGAAACGTCTTCCGGTATCGGCACAAGGATAGACGGCAAGCCCCAGCTCGCTATCTCGAAAATAGTGCCGGAGCCCGCGCGTGCGACGACGACAGAGGCGATGCCCGCCGCCATACGCAGTGCGAGCGTATTGAGAAGGCCGAACATCTTGTAACGGTTAGCATATTGCGAGTCTTTGAGCACGACAGAAGCAATGCCGCTCACGTCACCCGTATTGGCCAGTCCTGCCTGATGCACGATGTTGAATTGCGACACCATTACTCCGAGCGCGTCCAGCACGACCTCGTTTATCGCGCGGGCGCCCTGAGAACCGCCCATGACGAAAACGGTGGGGACGGACGAATCGAGCTTGAGGAATTCGTACCCCCCTTCTTTCACCGGTTCGATGATGGCTTTGCGTATGGGGTGACCTACGGCCGCTATTTTGTCACGCACCCGGTCGGGATATTTTGTCGCGGAAGCGGCGTGTGCGACCCCTATCCATTTTGCGAATTTGGAGGACCACAGAGATACACGCCCAGGCGTAGCGTCGGCGTCGTAAATCACCACCGGTATCTGGAGCATCCGGGCGGCAACAAGGGTCGGGAACGCGGCGTAACCCCCTGTGGAAAACACAACGTCGGGGTATAGAGAAAAAAGTTGCCGAGTGGATCGTATGATGCCCGCCGCATTAGTGAAGAAGCTCAGTATGTTGAGAGCACTCACATATCTGCGGACCTTGCCTGCCGAGGTCGGGATGAAAGTGATGTCGTGTTCGAGGAGAGCCTCGCTATCGAAGGCCGGCGGACCGACGTAGTACAGTTCCGGCTCGATGAGCGTCCGCTCGAGGCAGATGTCTTCGATGGCCTCGGCGACCGCGATAAGCGGATAAAAGTGTCCGCCCGTCCCCCCTCCTATTAGAACGATACGCATCGGATTATTTTAGCATGCGGCAAGGACAATCACGCATTAAAATTGACATATGCTCCCGCGTATGCTACAATCGAAGAGGTCAAATACCGACCGCACATTGAAGGAGGAGTTCGATGCCGACACTTCGGAAGCTCTTCAAACACGTTAAGGAGCAGGACAATCATCCGTTCATGCTCGACACTATACGCGCTGTTATCTGCGAGAAGCTACCAATGCCGCACGCAGCGGTTTGGTGGATCAGCGAGGTTCACCGCCTCGATAAGACATATCACAATGTGGATATTCCACGGGCGATGCGTGAGATCAAGAACATTGGTCTAACTCGCGAACTGAGTCCGTATTCATATGACGAGAATGTCTACTACGGCTACAAACTCGACTTCTGTTTTCTCGACACAACATGTCAGGAATACGAGTGGACTTACGTTGTCGTTGACGAAGAGGAGGCGGCAAGGTTGACTGAGCGGTATCTGAAAAACGCGCAGTTCAACTAGCTTCTAGCAACTCTCACTGAATAACTACTGGGAATCGGAATACAGTCGGACTACGGTCCGAATCTGCTCTATGCTAAGCCCCTAAAGATAGGCCTTCCTTGTGGAGGCCTCTTTATTTATATGCGGAGAGATTCAACCTCTTTTCTGTTGTCGGGAAATATTCAGGAGGATACCGGCGCTCAGGAGCGATATGAGCATCGCGCTTCCCCCTTGGCTCACAAAGGTAAGGGGCACGCCCGTGAGCGGGGCCATGCCCAGCATCGCCGCGATGTTGATGAAGGCTTCCCCCGCAAGGTAGGTGGAAATGCCGACGGCAAGGAGGCCGCCGAACATATCGGTCGTGCGTGCGGCGACCACGTAACCCCGCAGCGCGAGCGCGAGGAAAAGCAGCACGATAATGCCGGAACCGATGAACCCGAATTCTTCGCCCGCGACGGCGAATATCGAATCCCCCATCGCTTCCGGGAGGTAGGTGAATTTTTGCACGCCTTGTCCGAGTCCGCGCCCGAACACCTGTCCGGAGCCGATGGCGATAAGCGATTGCGTTATCTGATAGCTTTCCGTCTGTTGGTTTTGCGAGGGGTTGAAAAAGGTGACGATGCGCTCCTTCACGTGCACCTTTACAGATGCGAGTATCGCAAGCGAGATGAGCGCGACGCACAGAAGGATGGCGATGTCGCGCATCCGGGCTCCCGCAGCGAAGAAAATCGCGACTACGCTCATGCAGATGATGCCGAGGGTACCGATGTCAGGCTGCATGACGAGGAGTACCACCGGTGCGATGAGTATCGCGGCGAGACCGCCGACTCCCCAGGTGAACGTCTCGGTCTTTGTGCGTATGGCCGAGTAGTACGCAGCCGCTAGAAAGATACTCGCTATCTTCAAGAACTCCGACGGCTGGAACGACACTCCGAAGAAGACTATCCATCGCTGCCCCCCGCCGTGCGCAAAGCCGAGATTGGGAACAAAAACGAGCAACATCGCGGCAAGCGCAAAAGCAAAAATATACGGAGCAAACTGCCTCCAATACCTGTAGTTGATGTTGAGTGCGATGATAAGAAGCACGGTGCCGCCGCCTACCCCGAGAACGAGATGGTTGAAAGCGACGGATGTGATGCTGGAAAATCCCCTGCCGAGGAGACCGAAAGCCGCGGACACAAAGATGAGGCTTCCGCCGGTGACCAGAGCGAAAATAAGAAATGCGAGCGGTTTGTCTATGCGTGCGTGTTTCATTGTGCGGGCAACGCGCTGAGGGCGATGATGACGCCCGCGAACGCGAAGACCACGGAGAGCACCCAATAGCGCATGACGACTTTTTCACCGGGCCATCCGATAGCCTCGAAGTGGTGGTGAAGAGGCGCGATGCGCAGGAGCTTGCGACCGAAGAATTTTTTGGAAACAACCTGCGCGATGTCGGAAGCGACCGTGACGACAAGGAGTGCGCCGATGACCGGAAGCACGGAAATGCCGACGCCTCCGCCGAGTGAGTCCGTCATAAATGCGACCGCGCCGAGCGCGAGCGTCAGCCCCATCGTACCGGTGTCGGACATATAGAACCGCGCCGGTGGGATGTTGAACCACAGGAATGCGAGCAGTCCGCCCACGATACAGGCGGTGAATGCCGCGAGGTCTATTTGGTCCTGTGCAAAAGCGATGATGGTATACGAGGCGAAAATGCTGCCGAAAACGCCGCCCGAAAGCCCGTCGATACCGTCGATGACGCCTGAGGCGTAGAGCGCAAGTGATACAAGCACGAAGAGAGGGATGATGAGCCACCCGATTTCGAGGGGTGCGCCGAACGGAATGTTGATGGCCGTCATCGCGAGTTTGTCCCAGAACCACCAGCCGATGAAGGAGGCGAGGATGACGACGATGATGACGCGGTAGCGCAAACGCAAACCTTCTCCGTCCGGACGGATGACCAGCATGTCGTCTACGAACCCCACAAGCGCGCCGGCAATAAGGGTCGCGAACGGCAGCCATGTCTGATTGCGGCTCAGAAAATCGAGGTCTGTAGTCAAGGTTGCCGGAAGGACTTCTGCGATAGCGGCGATACCGAAGATGGTAAGAGCGACGCTTCCCCAGACGACTATGCCACCCATGCGCGGAGCACGGACCTCGTTCTCTATGTGCAGTCTGTTGAACTCATGTGCGGCACTGCCGTCGAGCGCCAGTTTACCGGGACGCTTCTTCCAGGCCTTGAACTTGTAAAGATAATGGCTGAGTACGGGAGTGCCCGCCATGCCGATAGCGAAAGCGACAGCGGCGGGTACGAGTATGCGGACGAGGTCGGGTACCATATTTTACCATTGTACCCCGTCAGTCAAATTTTGCCTTGTGGAGCGCTATTCAGTGGTCAGAGCCGATGGACGCAACAGTGGCCTCAACCAGGCGTTTTATGTCCTCAAAGCGGCCACTTTGGGTCGAATGAAGGACTACAGCGACGATGGGGTGGGCGGGGCCCGCCTCGAAGACCACGGCGAGGTTGCCGCCGGCGAGGGTCGTATAACCCGTCTTTCCCATGACGGTGCCGGGTATCGCCGGTAGCGCCTCGTCGGTATTTACGGCGGTCACGGTCTCTCCGGTCGACGCTTTAATCTTGATGGCATCCCGCGAGGTCTGCCCGAACACTTCCGGAGCAGTCGAAGCCGCGTGTCCGAAAAGGACAGCGACGTCACGCGCGGAGCCGTAGGCGCCGGCCTGAGTGGAGCTCAAGTCCAGACCGCTCGTGTTGAGAAAGAACATGTGAGTAAGGCCCAGATTTTTCGCTATCTCGTTCATGCGCCACAAAACGGCCCGGTCGGGTGTCGCCTGCGGATATTTGATGCGAGTCGCGTCTTCGGCCGCTTGCGCAAGAATATCGGCGCCTTCGTTTGAGGAAGCGACGAGAGTGAAATTGATGAGTTCCTGCGTCGAGAATTGCAATCCCGCGGGCAGTCGCACCGCGGCACCGTCAGGCGTCGTGTGCGGCAGAATAGTAATGTTTTGGTCCGGCCGCAGAGCCTCCAAGACCGCAAGGACGAGGGGCACTTTGATGAGCGATGCGAGCGGCAGTTGCACCTCGGGGTTCTTCGAGTACAGTACCCGGTTCGTGGTGAGGTCGAGAACGTATGCGCTTTGCGCCGTGAGGGATACATCGGGGAAGTTGCTTTCGCCGGCGGATGCTGCCGCGCTTGCCGTTTGCGAGGCCGCCGAGACCGGCCGCGTATCGGAGAGATACGCTACCGTTACGCTCGCGCTCGCAAAGAAGAGCAGCGTGAGCGCCGCCGCGCCCGAAAGGTATTGCAGCGAGAGACGTGAGACGCCCGCGTGCTCGGGCAAAAGTAGGAGCGGTTGCGGCGGCTGCTCTCCTGCCAAAACCGGCGGTAAGGACTGATACGAAATCGCGTGCGGGTCGGCGGTCGTGTCGAGTGGAGTGGAGTCGTCCGGGGTCATACTTGTTGTGTTTGCTCGCCCGGGGATTGTTCCGCGGGACGGGATTCAAAGGCGTTGAGCTCCGCCAAGATTTCCGCATGATTGGGAAGTTCTATGCGCTCGCGCACGCCGAGGTGCGCCAGTAATTCGACGGTCGGGCGGTACAGATATTCACGCCCGTCCTCAGGATTTCCCGTGCGTTCAACGAGCCCCCGCGCGAGCAGATTCCTGATAGTCGAGCTTGTGTTCACCCCACGGATATAATCTATCTGTGAACGCGTAGACGGACCACGGTAGAGGACGATGGCCAGGACTTCCAGCCCCGCGTCCCCGATCTCTTTGCCCAGCTCGCGCTCGAATGCCTTTTGGACGGCGGGCGACGTCTCTTTGTCCGCCACGAGCGACACCTCGGTGTCCGTACGGACAAGTGCAAGTCCGGTGCCCGTGAGCCGCTCGCTGAGCGCATGGAGGACCGGCGGGAGCTCCGGCTCTTTTATCTCCAACAATTGTGCGAGTTTACGGAGCGTGAGCGCTCCGCCCTCACTGAAGAGAAATGCCTGTGCGCGTGCCGTGAGGTGATTATCCATATGTTATATTCCGTAGCGCGGGGCGGTGACGTTCTCCAGTTCGATAGTTATATCCTCAAAAAGGCGCTCCTGGGTCACGCTGGCACTACCCGAACGCACCAGCTCGAGAGTCGCCAGGAAGTAGACGATGACCTCGTTGCGGTCGCGTGATTTGGTAAGTTCGCGGAAGCTTGCCCGGATAGCGGTGATGAGGCGCGTGCGTACGCTCTTGATGACGTCTTCAAGCGCGAGGACTGGCGCGACCGCGGCCTGTGCGAGAGCTTCCGGTTTCGGCAAAATGCTCACGAGCCGCATAGCGGCGCTCGCTATCGTTCCAAGTACGGCGCTGCCCGGGCTGAATACCGGCTCTCGCTGCGGCGCACGATGAGCAAGCAGAACCGGATGTGTTCCCCAGCCGGCCCGCAACAGCTTTGCTGATTTGCGGATGACGGCGTACCGCGCGAGTCGGCGCTCGAGCTCTTGGACGGATTCGCGTTCATCGGAGGAAAGTTCGAGTGACGGAAGAAGCGCCCGCGATTTGATAAGCAAGAGCGTGGACGCGACCAGAATAAACTGTGCGGTCTCTCCGAGGGGAAGCTCGGGTAATTTTTCTACATACGAGAGATAGGCGTCCGTCACCTCGGCGAGCGATATGTCTGAAATGGACATCTTGCGGTCCTCTATCATGTTGAGGAGCGTCTCAAGCGGCCCTTGGTACGCCTCCGTGCTCAACGAAAAACGCTCGGTCACCCCATTAGAGACCTGTTGAGCGTGAGTATGATTTGAGCCTTGTGGTTCCATGGGTAATTAAGGTTCTGATGACCGTAAGGCGAACCTCTAACGGGGCTCGTGTTTCGGTTTTGGTGATATCTGGATGCCAAGCTCGGCGAGCTGGTCCGGCGTCAGCTCTTTGGGCGCTTTCATGACGGAAGTCTGGCCGCCGCGTGTCATGGGGAACGCTTGGACCTCGCGCAGATGTGTTTCGCCCGTGAGGTTCATGACCAGGCGTTCGACGCCGAGAGCGATTCCCCCGTGGGGCGGGACGCCGAATTCGAATGCTTTCAGCATATGCCCGATACGCTCCTCCGTCTCCCCCGCGGAGTAACCCATCGTTTCGTAGACCGCTTTGAGAATCTCCGGCTTATGCGCGCGGATGCTACCGCCGCCCGCTTCGTACCCGTTGCAGACGAGGTCGTATTGAGTCGTAAGGATATCGCCCACGTCTTTCTTCGCGAGAAGCTGTTCGACATGCTCGGGAGTAGGCATCGAGAAGGGGTTGTGAGTGAACGTCCATCCGCCTTCGGGAATTTTTTCGAAGAATGGGAACTTATGGATCCACGCGTATGCGAGGACGCCCTTTTCTTTATCCTCCGGCGTTCGAAGGTCGAATTTGTCCGCTCCGAATTTTTCCATGGCCTCGGCGTAGGTGAAGCGCGGGAACGGCTTCTCTTTGACGACGTATCCCATCGCTTCGACGGTCCGCGTAATCATCGCTTCGACGGTACTCATCACGTCTTCCTGCGATACGAACGACATTTCAATATCTATTTGAGTGTGCTCGAAGCCGCGGTCCGCGCGCAGGTCTTCGTCGCGCACGGCGCGCGCAATCTGGAAGTAGCGCTCGAAACCACCGACCATGAGAAGCTGTTTGTATTGCTGGGGTGATTGCGGCAGCGCATAGAATTTGCCGGGGTGCAGTCGTGAAGGTACGACGAAATCGCGCGAGCCTTCGGGGGTTGATTCGGTAAGGAGAGGGGTCTCTATTTCGGTAAACTTTTCCCCGAATAGATATTCGCGGCATCGCTGCACAAGCTCGCTGCGAAGGCGGATATTGCGCTGCATGCGCTCGCCACGAAGGTCGAGATAGCGGTACGCGAGACGGCTCTCCTCGCCGATGCCCGCAGTGTCCTCATTGACCTCAAACGGCAGCACTGCCGCGGGGCTCAATACTTCGATTTCCTGAATAAGGAGTTCGATGTTGCCATTCTGCTTCCCCGCTTGCGCATTCTTGCCGGGGCGCTCCTGTACGGTTGCGGTAATGGCGACAACGGATTCGCGCGCGGTATTTTTGGCGGTGTCCATCGCGGCAGCCCCTGGAGTGACAAGCCCCTGCACCGTACCCGTCATATCGCGGAAATCAAAAAAGACCATCTTGCCCTGGTCGCGCCGTACGGATACCCAGCCTTTGATAAGGACCGACTCCCCTACATGCTCTGCCAAGTCTTTGATGAATGTCCGGTCCACCCCGTTAGAAGCCATCATAGTATTGAAGTGTTACCAGTAAATCTACTTGTTGAAAGACATTTCTCGAAGCTTCTAACGGGGTCCATATTAAATCGTTACGCCGACTTTCCGCCGGACGTCTATCATTTTCTTTTCCGCCTGCTCGCGCGCTCTATCGCCGCCGTCTTTCAGTATCGCCTTCACATCCGCGTCGGTGATGCTCGCACGCCTTTCCCGCATCGGCCCTATCACCGTTTCGATATCCTCGACGAGTGCGTCCTTGAGCGCCTTGTATTTACCTCTGTTCTCTTTGTACAGGTTTACGAGACTGTCGCCGCTCCGGAAAAGGCGGTGGATGTTGTAGACATTCTCGGGACTCTCGCCGCTTGAGTCGGTGACAATGCTCATCACCGCCTTTTGTATCTCGTCTTTGCTGCCGAAGAGCGGAATGGTGTTGCCGTAGCTCTTGCTCATTTTCTTGCCGTCGGTGCCCGGTACTACAGCGACCGCGTCGAGTATCTTTTCTTGGGGCGCCTTGAAAGTCTCGCCGAAAGCGAGGTTGAACTTCGTCGCCGCCTCGCGCGTGTATTCCACGTGCTGCTTCTGGTCCGCGCCGACGGGTACCACATCGGTATCATAGAGCAAAATATCCGCGGCCATGAGCATCGGATACGTGAAGAGTCCCGCATTGGCATCGAGGCCTTTTGCTACCTTGTCTTTGTACGCGTGTGCTTGCATAAGGAAGGGCACGGTGACGAGGCAATCGAATATCCACGCGAGCTCGGTGTGCTGGAGTACCGACGACTGCTGGAAGATAATCGTCTTCTTTGGGTCCACTCCGACAGCGACATAATCGCGCACGACGTTGGCGATGTTCGTTCTAAGGCCTTCAGGATCTTTCAGGGTCGTGAGAGCGTGGTAGTCGGCAATCATAACCAATCCATCGGCATCTTTGAGCAATTCCACGGTCTGCTTCAGTGCACCGAGATAATTCCCGATGTGAAGTGTGCCGGAAGGCTGGAGTCCCGTAAAAAGCCGCTGCATCGGCCTATAATACCAGAAAAAACTGGTCGGCTCTTATGCGGCTGGGAGTTCCACGATAAAGCGGGAGCCTTTGCCCGCGCCTTGCGATTCGGCCCATATCTTGCCGCCTGATGCCTCGACGACCTCTTTTGCGATGAAAAGACCGTAACCCGTGGAGTGCACATTAATCTTGATGGAATCTTTGCCGTGGCCGCCTTCGGTGAAAAGGTTGCTCATGTCCTCGGGCGTGATGCCGACCCCGCTGTCTTTCACCGAGAAGTGGATCTTCGCGTCACCGTCGGAGAGCTCGATGTGGATAGTGCCGGACGGCGTGTACCGGATAGCGTTGTCGATGAGGTTGCGGATGACATGCTCGCGGATTTTTTCCTCGTCGCCCTGCATCCGGTACTTCCCGTCGGTCATCTGCACGTCAAGCTGAAGACCCTTCGCCTGCGCGGCGACTTGCTGTTCTGCAACAATAGCCTTGACCGCCACGCGGAAGTCGAACACATCCCTCTTGAAAGATACAGTTCCTTTTTTCAGGTCCGATGCAGAAAGAATATCCATAACCGTATCAACGCCTTTGCGTACATCGGCGAGCGCAGCTTTCGACATGGTCTTCAGTTTCTCGGGTATAGCACCGTAATCCCCTTCCGCGATAGCCGCGAATCCCGCCTCACTCTTCGTCAGGTAGCCCTTGATTTCGTGGCTGATGAAGTGGAGAAGATTTTCCTGCTGCTTATTTACCACCTCCAGCTCCTGCTCCTGTTTCTGTATCAGTTCGCGTTGTGCGACTTCCCTCTTCACGCTCCGGACGAGCAATATGCCGAACCAAACGACCAAAATGAGTGTCGCGAACGATATGATACGGGAGAGATCGCTCTTAACGACGAGAAGCAGTGAGCCGATGAGCATCCACAGCGTAAGGACGAGGGCTTGCGCGCCCAAAACTTTTACGTTGAATAAGCGGTAATGAACGATGAGATACGCCAAGAGCCCGACGAATATAGGCATACCGAACAGTCCATACTGGGCGATGTCCCAGTCCCCCGTGATGCTGCCGACGATATTTCCCGAGGTAAAGGCGAGCAGAAATGCGAGGAGTCCGAGGACGAAATATACTATTTTGGCGCGCTCCAGCGGGTCTTTGGTCTTGAAGAAACTCAGGAAAGCGTAGGCAATAATTCCAAGCGAGAACAGTATCTCGAGGAAATACGTGTAATACAGCGCGAGAGGTCCCTCCTCGGCATCACAATCCGCGAGGTAGATACCCTCGAGACTGTAGTAGGTCGGCGCGAAAATGATAAGCGGGAGCAGTAGTGTTGCTATCGCGACGGTAACTCTGGTTGCGGGGAACCCGCCGCGCGAAAACGCATAAAAAAGGTAGAACGCAAGGGCGTACATGAGCGGTTCGGCGAGAACCTGCAGCGACCACCAGAACAGTACGATATCGGACCTGTTGGTCGCCCAAATAAGCACGTCCGCTATCGCCCAAAAGGAGAACAGGCCGAACATCACAAGAAGAAGCCGGGAAGTCAGCGAGTCGCGGTTTTTGAAGAATACGTAGACCCCTACGATGAGCGCCGCTGCGACCGCGACGAAGTGGGAATAGTAGAGCAGCGGCGGCACGTTGGAGGAGAGTACGAAATAAGCGGGACTCTCCCATGGGCACAACAAAGATTCCATCCGGTTCAGTATAACAACTTTTATTAGTGCCTATGGCAAGAGGCCTGCATAACTCAGTGGTGTCCGCGGTGCTACTATGCAAGATACATATGCTGTGGCTTCCGGTAGCACTGCTCGCGCCCGCCCTTGCGGCGCTGGGAAATTATATAGACAAACACATGCTCGCTTCGTATGCCAAACACGGCGGCATCGGGGCGATCGTGATTTTCTCATCGCTTTTTGCATCGGTCGTGATTCCCGTCTCTCTCCTCTTCGGTCAGGGTGTTTTTGCCGTCACTTCCTTTCAGGGCGGTGTGCTCATCGTCAACGGATGTCTGACCGTCATTGCACTTCTCTTTTATCTCTACGCCATAGATACGGAAGACGTGCTTCTGAGTATTCCCATTCTGCAGGTCGTGCCCGTGTTCGCATTCGTACTCGGCTACCTTGTACTCGGCGAGACCCTTTCCTTACGCCAGCTGACGGGGTCGCTTATCGTCATCGCGGGCACGGTCATCTTTTCACTGGAGATACAATCCTGGAAGAATATACGGATTAAGGGCCGGAGTTTGCTGCTGATACTCGGAGCGTCTCTGCCGCTCGCTGTTAGCGGCGTCGTGTTCAAGTGGGCGGCACTCGACATCGGCTACTGGACGACACAATTTTGGGAGTACATCGGAATCGCTATATTCGGGCTTCTGCTCTTCGCCGCAGTGCCGATGTACCGCAACAGCTTCAGGAGCGTTTTCAAGAGCAGATTTCAGACGGCGCACATCCTGAGCTTTATTCTGCTCGCAGAAGTCTTGATGGTCGCCTCGGATCTGATACTCAATTACGCCTTTCTGCTGGCGCCGGTGGCGCTCGTGTACGTGGTCAATTCATTTCACCCCGCATTCGTATTCATGTACGCACTCATCGCCACGCTGACGGCGCCGCACGTCGTGCACGGCATCACCTGGTCGGCAAAACATATCGCGCAGCGCGCTCTTACCGTCGCGGTCATGATTGCGGGAGTCGCTATGCTGTATCTCTAAACAGGCTACTCAGCTGATGCGAAAATTTTTGAATTGCCACGGGTCCTCCGTGTCTACATCGCGCGTGAATGTGCCGGCGTCCGGCTTGAGCGGCGTCCAATCGGTGTATTTTCCGACCATTTTCCCCATGTACGGCTCGACTATCTCCATGATGCGCTTGAAATTCAAGTCGTCGGCTTCGACGATACCCGCGTGCGGGTTCTCCATAGCCCATATCACCCCTCCGAGCGCACCGACGGCGACCTGCATACCTGTCGCATTCTGGTATGGGGCGAGCTCGCGCGTTCTCTCGATAGTGAGTTGAGAGCCGTACCAATACGCGCCTTTTTTGTGCCCCATGACAAGGACGCCGAGCTCGTCCATGCCGCTTTCGATGTCGTCCAACAGAATTTTCTGCTCCTTCTGAAGTTCGAAGTGATTACCCATGCACTCCTCCGCGGAAAGAATGGCCGCATCGCAAAGGCGGTAGGCGTAGTGGACGGTCGGCCGGTAGACAAGCTTCTCCCCTTCACGGCGCGTGAAGTAATCGGCAATCGAAATGGATTCGCTGTGCGTTATAATGCGGCCGAAAAAGGTACCGTGCTCGGGCGTCCACGTCCGGACGAGCGTCGCGGCACTCGGGCGGTCGAGATAAATCGCCGCCCCGCAGCCGTAGCCGTGCTTGTGTGCGTCGCTCGGCCAGTGCTTTTCGTGGGTGCCCCATCCTAGCTCGCAGGGCTGGCATATTCCCTCAGTGTAGAAGCCGTCGATGGACCAGGTGTTCTCGAATCTTCCGACTTTCTTCGGCTCGCGAGAGACTTGGGAATCGTACTCAGCGACATGGACGACTTTCACGCCGAGATTTTGCATCAGGCCTGCCCACTCCTCCCTTGATTGCGGAACAGGTGTCGGGAATCCGGTATCGTGTGCGATGTTGAGGAGTGCTTGTTTGACGAAATGGGACACGATGCCGGGGTTTGCTCCATGGGCCGATACGGACGTTACGTCGGAGGTGCTAGACTTTTTTAGTGCGAGCAACCGCTCTCTGAACCCGTAGTTGGATTTCTCTGAAAGCGTCCAGTCAGGGTTTGAAAACTCCTCTTCCCATCCGTCAACCACCGTGTCGAGATAGAGAATGCCTCTCTTCTGACAGTGCTCGACGATGCTGACCGACGAGACATAAACCGACAAATTCAGCAGGAAATCTCCCGGACCGAGGTACTTGTCTATGGTGTCCTTATAACCGGTCTTGGTCAGCGGTTCTATGCAAAAACTGATGTCCTCTTTCTTTGCGATTTCAGACCCATGCTCATCGGCCGTGATGATGCTGATGCGTTCCCGCGGAATGCCAATATGCCGAAGGATGAGCGGGAGTATCGCGGTACCTATGCTGCCGAAACCGACAATAAGAATCCGGCCGGGGAACGTAACGAGCACCTCGGAGTCGGGTCTCATGTTCAGAGTGAGGTGTCCGTACTTTCCTCTGAGGGAACCGGTTCGACACCGGATGGCGTCTCTAGGGGGGCGCCTTCTTCCAGAGAAGCCGCTTCTTCTTCAGGCTCGGGCGGAAACGCTGTGTAATCCTTGCGGATGATGGCGCGGTCATACGTGAGGAATATCGAAACGACAACCAGGATAGACAGAACGGTGAAGATGTTTCTCGTTGTCTTATCCATACGAAAACTACACGAGGTTATGCGCGGGATACTTGGTGCCGCGTTTAATGAAGTGCTTCTCGACGTCCCCTAGTTTGAACTTCTTTCTGAAAAACTCTACGACGAAATCGGGGTCAACCCCGTTCTGGCAGGTGTAGACGTCGGCTGAAAGAAAACGGCGCCGCGGGAAGGTATGGATAGCGATGTGACTCTCGGCGATTATCATAAACGCGCTCCACCCGCCGGGGTCCTTGATGTGATTGTCGGGTGCAGACACGATATGGACTTTTCCAAGCGGGTGCATTTTCAAAATAGCAGCAAGTTGGTCGAGGGACTCCGCTACAAGCTCCTTGTTATCCAAGCGCTTGGAATCGCCGTCGTAGCCGTCAATAGTTATATGCTCGCCAAAGTGAACAATCATATTGCCGATTATAGCACCACTAACTGCGGACGACCGCGAGGGCTATGTATGAGCCTGCGAGCCACCAGAAGCGGTAAGATTCGCCGAATACGGCTGTCACCTGCTGTCCGAAATGCCAAAGAGAGTCCAAGGCGGGCACCTGAAACCAAAAGACGACAAGGAGCACTGCCGTTGCGATACCCGCGATGAGTGCTTGCACGGGCTTTCCCGATGAATCACTGAAGAAGCTAAGTATGCGATTCGCCAGGAAATAAGAGAAGATGACCAGCACCAAAAAAATAATCGCTTGACCGGCCGGGGCTTGTGCCTGCTTGAGAACGCCGCCAAGGAGAGCCGCAGACGGGAGAGCGCTGGATAGCAGAAGCGCCAAAGGCAGCGCAAGACCAAGAGACGCAGCGCGATTAGTACCCGCCCGCAGACATTCCGCAGCGATAACAGCGGCTACAACACCCAGAATAATCCAATCTGTCGGCCAGTTGGCAAACACGGAAGAAATTGACGCGACGTTCATCCGTCCATTATACCTGCAGGTTGCCGACTTTCAGGTGCGGGTTGTTTACAGCCCCTCGCTGCGCAATTGCTCGATAAGCTCGCGTGCGTGTTTGGAAAGCTTCTTTGGGAACTCGATATCTACGCGTACGAGCAGGTCACCTCGGGCGCGTCCGTGCGGTACTCCCTTGCCGCGCACGCGAAGCACTTCTCCGTGTGCGATGCCCGGCTCTACGGTGAGTGTTTCGTCGCCATCAAGCGTGGATACACGATACTCCCCTCCCAGAAGTGCATCCGAGAGTTTTATCGGAAGTGAGGTGATAAGATTATTGCCATCGCGCGAGAATTTTGCATCGGTCTTTACGTGCAGCTTCACGTACAGGTCGCCCGCGGTCGCACCCGTCGCGGCTTCGCCGCGTCCCGGCATCCGTATCATCTCTCCGTCTTCCACCCCCGAAGGCACGACGATATGTATTTCTTCTTGGCGTTTGCGCACACCCTCGCCGCGGCACGCATCGCACGGAGTTTCCGGGATTTGCCCTTTGCCGTGGCAGCGTGAGCACGGACGCGCCGAAGTGAACGTGCCGAAAAATGAATTGCGTGACTCACGTATCTCACCCTTGCCGTTGCAGTTGGAGCACGTGATGAGCTTCGAACCTTTCTTTGCGCCGGAGCCGGCGCAAGTATCGCATACGCTCGTCTTCGAAAGGAGTACGCGGCGCTCGGCGCCGAATACGGACTCGCGGAAGGAAAGTTCTATGTCTATTGAAATGTCCCTGCCCCGCCGTGTACGGGTCTGCCCGCCGCCGAATACATCGCCAAAAATATCGCCGAGGTCAAACTCAAATTGCTGCCCTCCGAAGGAGGGTCCGCCTCCGGCGGAGAAATTCGAAAAATCAAAGCCGCCGAACCCGCCTTGCTGCGGACCCGCACCGCCCGCAAACGTCTTGCCGTAGGTATCGTACTCCGCACGCTTCTTTTTGTCCGATAGCACCGAATACGCCTCGCTCAATTCCTTAAATTTCTTCTCGTCCCCGCCTTTTTTGTCAGGATGCAATTTATGCGCCAGCTTTCTGAATGCGGATTTTATTTCCTCTTCCGTCGCGCTCTTCGCAACGCCTAAAACATCGTAATAATTTTTCATACGGAGGGTTCATAGTACTTGAAAACAATTTGCAAAGCAAAAGGGCGGCGCGAACCGCCCTGATGTCGGTGATGATCTTGTCATTGCAGCATCACTTGACCGGCTCCAAACCTCGGAAAGGTGAGGAGCGATAGCCGCCATAATACGCCAAGGCGCTTACGGAGATGATGCACAGGGTAACGATTGCCTTCGCCGATGATTGTCCAATCTGCAATACATTTTTGATTGGAAGAACCATCTCGTTGCCATGGAAAATCCCGAAGGCGACGAGCGCGATTAGGCAGAAGATACCCAGCCCTTCCAGGCCAATCGTTGGCCTATGGAAGAAACTCACAGTAATCCTCGCCAGGCAGATGCTGAGCAGAGCGATTATTATCAGCCCACCGGCCGACAGAACAAACGTCGCAGCGGTCATCTAAACCTCCCTGTTTGCTGGAACGTCTAGCAATTAGACTTTATTGGCCAATTTAAGTCAATCTTACGCATTGGACTCGGGCGGTTTTTGGTCACTAGCGGGTGGTTCTTGCGGCGGGGTCTGCTGGTTCTTGCTCATTGACTCGCCAATCGTCGACATCGCGGTTGAAAGCGCGTCAGATGCGGATTTGATGGCGTTCGTGTCCATACCGGCGCGAGCCGCCTTGGCGGCTTCAATCTTCTCCTGCACGTTCTTACAGCAGGTTAAACCTACGGCTGGAAGAGCTAGGATTTGGGCGGTTCCTCGGGAGGTGTTTGTTCGTCTTTGGGAGGATCTTGAGGCGGCGATGTCTGTTGATTTTGGGACATTGCCTGACCGATTTTGCTCATCTCTGTTGACAGTGCTTCCGATGCACTTTTGATGGCAGCAGCATCGGTGCCCGCGCGAGCGGATTTCAGTGCATCGATTTTTTCCTGCACGTTCTTCTTGATGTCCTCGCTCACCTTGTCGCCGTGCTCACGGAGTGCCTTCTCGCCTGCATAGATGACCTGGTCGGCGGCATTTTGGGCCTCAACCACGTCCTTTTTTTGTTTGTCGGCTTCGGCGTTTGTCTCCGCGTCTTTGCGCATCTTTTCGATGTCGGCCTCCGAGAGCCCCGAACTGCCTTCGATGCGGATGGATTGTTCCTTGTTGGTCGTTTTATCCTTCGCTTTTACCGTGAGGATACCGTTGGCGTCGATGTCAAAAGACACTTCGACTTGCGGCATGCCGCGCGGAGCCGGAGGGATACCGTCGAGGTTGAAGCGGCCGAGTGATTTGTTGTCGCCTGCCATGGGACGTTCGCCCTGCACGACGTGAATTTCCACTGACGGTTGATTGTCGCTTGCGGTAGAAAACGTCTGCGAGCGTGAGGTCGGGATGGTCGTGTTGCGCTCGATGAGCTTGGTCGCAACACCACCCATCGTTTCGATTCCGAGTGAAAGCGGAATGACATCGAGGAGAAGCACGTCCTTCACATCGCCTTGCAAAATACCGCCCTGAATGGCCGCACCTATGGCGACAACTTCGTCAGGATTTACGCTCAAGTTCGGCTTTTTGCCAAAATATTCTTCCACGGCCTTCTGTATCGCGGGCATGCGGGTCTGACCGCCGACGAGGACGACCTCGTTGATATCCCCTATCTTGAAGGGCGACGCCGCGACCGCGCGTTTGGTTATCTCCATCGCACGGTCGAGGAATTCGCGCGTGAGCTCTTCGAGCTTGCCGCGCGTCATTTTGAGAAGAAGGTGTTGCGGCCCCGCGTCGGTCGAGGTGATGAAGGGGATGTTTATCTCCGTTTCAAGCGCGGTCGAAAGTTCAATCTTGGCCTTCTCCGCAGCTTCGTCGAGGCGCTGACGCGCGAGGGGGTCGTTGCGGACGTCGATGCCTGATTCCTTTTTGAATTCGTCCGCTATCCACGTCATTATCTTTTGGTCTATGTCCCTGCCGCCGAGGTGCGCGTCGCCGTCGGTCGAGCGTACCTCTATCACGTCATCGCCGACCTCGAGCACCGAAATGTCGAACGTGCCACCGCCGAAGTCGAACACGGCTATCTTTTCATTTTTCTTTTTATTGAAACCGTACGCGAGCGCCGCCGCCGTCGGCTCGTTGATGATGCGCTTCACGTCGAGGCCTGCGATTTTGCCGGCGTCTTTGGTCGCCTGGCGCTGCGAATCGTTAAAATATGCGGGCACCGTGATGACGGCCTCCGTAATAGTCTCGCCGAGGCGAGCTTCCGCGTCCTGCTTCAACTTCTGCAATATCATCGCGGAAATTTCCTCCGGCCGGTACCACTTGTCCGCCATTTTGACCTCTATGCCTCCGTTCCCTGACTTCTGTGTCTCGAAGGATACCGCGCCGCGGTCTTTAGCGACCGCAGCTTCATCGAAACTGTGGCCGATAAAGCGCTTAATTTGGTATATCGTGTTCTTCGGATTCGTAACGCCCTGACGTTTTGCGAGGAGGCCCACGAGCCTCTCACCCGTCTTACCGACGGCTACTACCGACGGCGTCGTGCGTGCGCCCTCCGCGTTCTCAATTATCTGAGGCTCGCCGCCTTTTACAACCGCAATAGCGGAGTTGGTCGTGCCGAGGTCTATTCCGAGTATTTTTGACATATGTCTATGATTGAATGGATAAATTAGATGTAGGTGAGATTGTTTATATACACCTGTAAATCAGTTTTGTCAAATATTCTGAACTACTTCTTGAGGACGACTTGTGCCGGCCGTATGATTCGGTGCCCCGTTTTGTAACCGTAGCGGAGAATCCGCGCGATAGTGCCCGATTCCCCCGCGACGTCGTCGCGCTCTTCGACCGTCTCGTGTACGTTGTGGTCGGCGGGTTCGCCGATTTTACCGAATCTCTCCACGCCGTGACGCGAAAGCGCGTCAAGAAGCTGATTGCGTATCTGTTCGATGCCGCTGCGCCACCCTGCGTCCACTGATTCCCATGCCGAAGAGCCCGCAGCCATATCGAAACCGTCCAGTGCGGGAATAATATCTTCTATAAGGCTCTCCTTTGCGCGCTCTCCGGTGCGCTCCCCCATCTGGAGGGCTTCCTTCCGGGCATTTATGGAGTCTGCCTTGCATCGTTGCCAGCCGTCGAGGTATTCCTGCCGCTCCGCCTTCACCTTCTCGAGCTCATCCTTGAGTTTTTGCATCTTCGCTTTCACCGCGCCGACCGAGCCAAGCTCGTCCTCCGGCTCAAAATCCAAATCTTCCGCTTCGGGAACATTCATCATGTCGAGGCGAGTATAACAAAAACACCCCGCGATTGCGAGGTGTTTTTGGGATGGTGTCAGAATTAGCGCTTCGACCATTGC
Organism: Candidatus Kaiserbacteria bacterium RIFCSPHIGHO2_01_FULL_55_37; assembly: GCA_001781175.1. Lineage (GTDB taxonomy): Bacteria > Patescibacteriota > Minisyncoccia > Phycocordibacterales > UBA2100 > UBA10103. The sequence goes on along the minus strand of MFKY01000034.1, from coordinate 9,196 downwards.
GGCGCACGACGTGCAGCTTTGAGGCCGAACTTTTTGCGTTCCTTGGCTCGAGGATCGCGTTTGAGGAAACCGCGAACCTTGAGGTCTTTGCGTTGTTCCGGAGTGACTTCTATCATGGCGCGTGAAAGGCCGAGGCGAATCGCTTCCGCCTGAGCCTTCTGACCGCCGCCCTGTACGTGCGCGGAGACAGCGTAGGTGGCGCCCATAAGCACGAGCGGAGAGAATGCCATCTTCACCATAACGTCGAGCGGGAAATATTCATCCGCCATCTTGCCGTTCACCGTCATCGAAGAACTCTTCGCCTCAGTGATGCGTACGCGCGCTGTCGCGGTCTTGCGGCGGCCTACTGCTTCTGTGTATCGTAATTCTTTTGCCATAAATATGTATAGTGAGTAAGTCGAACTATTCGGTGACCGCTAAATTTTTCAAACGCGGCGTGTGCATCGTGTTGCGCGGAAGCATGCGGGCGACGGCACGGCGGATAGCTTCGGCGTTGCCTTTGCGTGCGGCGAGTGATGCGAGACTTTCTTTCTTCAAGCCGCCCGGATAACCCGAGTAGGTCGTATAGATTGTGCGCGAGCGTTTACGTTCCCGGATATAGAGCTTGCTTGCGTTGGTGACAGTGACTTTGACGTTCGAATTTTTATTCGGCGTGTAGTCCGCTCTCATCTTGCCCATGAGCGCCTTTGCGGCCTCAGAGGCGACGCGTCCGAGCGTACGGCCGGCGGCATCAATTGTGTATGTGTTTTTTGTCTCCATACTAATTATTTTCCTCCGGAGGAGGATCCGCCTTCGGCGGAAACGAATTCAATGCGTGCGGCTTCGCCGGCGCGCTTCCCCACTCTGCCGAGATTAACGATGCGGGTATAGCCGCCGGCGCGTTTTGCGTAGCGCGGAGCGTATACATCGTGCAGTTTTTTGACCACCTCATGGGCACCTCCCATGCGTGTACCTACGATGCGTCGTGAGGCGAGGGTGTTCTTCTTGCTCATTGAGACCATCCGCTCGACGAAGGGGCGCAGTTCCTTCGCCTTGGCAATAGTGGTTGTGATACCTTCCCGGAGCACGAGCGAACGGGCCAAGCTGCGCAAAAGCGCAACCCTCTGACCCTTTTTACGTCCCAATTTTCTGTTCTTCTTATGATGCTGCATACGCGTTACTTATCGTTGCGGAGTGTGAGACCCATGTTTGAGAGTGCGCGCTTAATGTCCTGAAGCCCTTTCTGGCCGAGTCCTTCTATTGCAAGGAGGTCATCCTCGCGTTTGCGGACCAATCCCCCGACGGTACGGATAGAGGCGTTGTCGAGCGCCATTTCGACGCGTTGGGGCATGCTCAATTCGGTGATGCGGGTCTTCAGTACTTCGGCGTCCATGGTGCCGCCTTTGTCCTCGCGAGAACCCGTGTGAGATTCAGCGGTACCCATGAGAGCCTCCGGAACCTCGTCCTCCTTGAATCCGACGACTGCTTTGAGCTGATGAATCATCGTCTTGATAGAACTTTCGAGCGCTTCACGCGGAGCGAGTGTGCCATCGGTCTCGATAACGATCCTGAGGCGGTTGAAATCAGTGCGGTCACCGACGCGCATGTTCTCCACTTCGTAGTTGACGCGGCGTATCGGCGAGAAAATCGCATCGAGCGCGATGGTGCCGATCTCGACACGCTCTTTTTGGTGCATTTCTTTTGCGATGTAGCCGAGTCCGCGTTCTGCGCGCAATTCCACTTCGAGGTTTACTTTGCCGCTTACGTCAGCGATGTGTTGTTCCGGATTCAATATCTCGACTTGGCCCGGCAGCTTCAGGTCCGCTGCGGTCACCCCCTTCGGACCCTTCACGGAAAGCGTGATGGTCTGAGGCTCGTCGGTCAAAAGCTTGAGGCGAATCTTCCGTATATTGAGCAAGAGCGTTACGACATCCTCCTTGACGCCTTCGATGGTGGAGAATTCGTGGGCAACGCCGGGGAGCTTGACGTGTGTGACTGCCGCGCCCGGAAGAGACGAGAGGATGATGCGGCGCAGAGAGTTGCCCAAGGTGTAGCCGTATCCCGGATAGAGTCCGTCTATCTCATAGGTACCGCCCCGCTCCGTTTCGGAGACGACGCGTGGCTTACTCGGCAGTGCAATGTGGTAATCCGACATATGGTAGCTTTTAATTGATAGCTTCTAGTAATAAATAGAAAACGCCTAAAGACACAAAAGTGGGCACTAGTATACCATTATCTGCTGTAGAACTCAAAGACCGTTGCATAATCAAGCCCGGTCTCAACAGTGTTGTAAGTCGGCTCCCCGACTACCTCCGCTTGGAGCAAGCTGAGGTCGACTGTGAGCCATGCGGGAATAGAACGCGTATTCTCCGCTTTGTTCTCGAGCAGTCCGGAAAACAACGGGCTACGACGGCTACCTTCGCGGACGCTGACGACGTCGCCTTTGCGGACGCGATACGAAGGGACGGTCGTGCGCTTGCCGTTCACAATGATGTGGCCGTGGGAAACAGCCTGACGTGCCGCGCGACGCGTGGGCAACAGGCCCGCGCGGTATGCGACGCTGTCCGCGCGCATTTCGAGCGCGCAGTGCAAGCTCGCCGAAGGGTCGGGTTGCGTGTAAGCCACTTTCGCATAGTTGGAAAGTTGCCTTTCCGAGATACCGTACGTAAAACGAACGCGCTGTTTTTCCAGAAGCTGCCGTCCGTAGTCGCTTCCGCCGCGGCCGCCGCGGGTCTTCTTGTTGGCGGCGGAGCGTGCCTCGGAGAGCGCGAACTTCTGGGATTGCGTCTTCTCAAAGATGGCGGCGCCGAGCCGTTTTGCGATCTTGAATTTTGATTTGATGAGCAACATATATTTTTAGACTCTCCGGGGTTTCGGCGGTCGGGGGCCATTATGCGGTACCGGTGTGTCGTCGGCAATCCGGGTGACGTCGATACCTTTGCCGACAAACCCGCGCATCGCGGATTCACGGCCGGCTCCGACTCCCCGGATGACGACGTCCACCTCTTTGACGCCGATAATGACCGCTTTGTCTCCCACGAGCTCCCCGACTTTCGCGGCTGCGAACGGAGTGCCCTTCTTGGCGCCCGAAAAGCCAAGCGCGCCGGAAGACGACCACGCGACGGCGTTGCCGTTCTTGTCGGTGAGGAGTACTTTGGTGTTGTTGTAGGTGGCGTGTATGTGCAAGGTACCCGCGAGGATGTTCTTCTTTGCGATGCGTGCGAGAGAGCGGGATTTCAGTCCCTGGTCAACGCTTCCCCCACTTTTTCTTATGATTCTTTTTTTTCCCATACTTGTACAAAAATAAATTTTTTGGATTATGTTTTCTCCAATTTGCGGCGGCCTGATGTCATCGTCTTCCGGACGTTGCCGCGGACCGTGCGTGAATTGGTTTTAGAACGTTGACCGCGACCGGGAAGATGCTTGGCGTGCCGGGAACCGCGATAGGATTTAATGTCTTTTAGCCGGCGTATGTTGCCGCTCACGTCTCGCCGTAGTTCACCCTCCACAGTGAATTTCTCGAGGGCTTCGCGCAGCGACGCCTCCTCTTTCGCGGACACGTCTTTCGGCTTTTTACCCGGGTCAATTCCGAGCGCCTTAAGAGTGGTGAGTGCACGCGGACGGCCGACGCCGTAAATGGCGGTAAGGCCTATTTCCAGGCGCTTCTCTTCGGGTATTGTAATTCCGGCGATACGCATATTGATTAACCTTGTCTTTGTTTATGTCTCGGATTTTTGCAAATAACCCACAACCGCCCGCGACGCTTCACCGCGTGACAATGTGTACAGATCTTTTTTACTGAGGATTTTACTTTCATCCCGTTAGAAATTACATTGGTAAACCTTCCTTGAATAATTACCCGACATGAACCCTCGGACTACATTTCTAACGGGATTCATGTGTCTATCGTTGCAAAACATAACCGGAATCCCGTCTCCGAACCTCGGAGTGCGCGACTCTCAGTGTTGGTCTCTAGGTGCGCCTGACGATACGTGCGCGACCTCCGTAAGGGTCGAGTCGCACTTCTACTTTGTCGCCAACGAGCACTTTAATTCTATGCAGCCGCATCTTTCCGGCGAGATACGCGAGCACGCGAGTCCCCCCTTCGAGCTTCACCTGAAAAAGGGTGTTGGGAAGCGCCTCGTCGACGACTCCACTTACAACCTCTAGTTCGGACATATCTGCGTGAGTGAGAATAGCAGCTCTTCGCGGGATAGTCAACCCCTCACACGGGCCACTAATAGTATTTCGGTGCTCATTGTGCGTGGGAGGTGGTAAATGCGAATCCGTGTGGGGTCAAACGCTCACAGGCTATTTGCCTGCATCGGGGACGACTACGTCGATGTTGATGTCCGCCGGATCCTCGGGGAAGGTGCTCCGCCAGAAAGGAGTAATGCGGGCGTGGGCCTCCTGAATGCTTGTATAGCCGTTTACTATATTTTGGAATACCGAGGAATCTTTGCCGGCCAAAGCCTTTGAGAGGGCCTCGGTGTCGGTGTCCCAGATGAAGAGGACGCCGCCGGAAACAGCGACATTCAAGACGCCCGTCTGAGCCTCGTCTTCCGATTCCGCCGCACGGACGTAGAAGTCTTCAGACGGCTTTATCGTTACCGGCGCGTCACTTACATCGGCAAACGCCGCGTGCATGAGCGCTTGTGCAAACGCCCGCGCGGGGAATACGGGCACCGTTACCCGAGCTTTCTGATGGATGCGCACTGAATCCCCCGCCTCCGTGGTATTGGGGAGCGATTCGTAGGTTATTCCGATAAGGCCGGAGAAAACCGAAGTGCCGTCCTTGGCTTGAGCCACAGCTGCTTCACGTGCTTTCGTCTCGAGCTTTGTGCGAAGAAGAGCGACCGCGCTGTCGAGAGCTCCCGGTTCGGCGCCCGCTTGCTCGCCTGCAAATCCTCCCGAGAAAGCGGCGCTGGATTTCGCATAGACGCCGCTGTACATGGCGGCGGTGGATTTAAGGCCGGGCAGCGTAAATTTCGCAGTCGGTCCGATGTTGTATTTCTCGCCTGCCTGGTCGGCGGCAACCGTGACGTTGACCTGCCCCGGCGTAGAGCCGACTTTCCCCGGTACAACAATATCGGAAAGTGCCCGGAATATGAGGCCGTCGGGAGATTCAAACCGCGTTGTCTTCACCAAACGGACAGGCGTCGCCGAGTATGCGTTGTATAGGGCGATACTACCGGACGCCTTCGATTCGACGTGCGTTGTCCCTTTTGAGGCAACGACATCGGAATCTTCGAGGTCGAACGTCTGTACTGTATACGAAAGCGTACCGGGTGTTGCGTCCGCCGCGGTAGCTACCTGATAGGCCGTCAGCGTAGCGGCCGTCAGCGTAGCGGCACGAGATTTTGGCGTGAGGGTGATGACAGTGGACGAAAAGACAAAAAGAAGCAGTGTGGCGCCGACTAGTACGAAGAGCGACGCGGCCGCCCATATCCAGAGGCGGGTGGACCGGCGCGACGGACCCTGCGGAAGACCTCCGTACGAGCCGCGGGTATCCTGGTCCATTTGGACGGGCGCTCCGGTAAAACGGGGTGGACGCGAGCGCGCGGGTGCGGATATGCTCCGGATACCGCGCGAGGCCGGGTCGGCCGGATCTTGCCCCTCTTGTGCATCAGCTACACGGATAGGTATGTCACGCGCGTCTGAATTCTGGGTCTCCGACGGGCCGGGCACGCTCTGCGGGAATTGCCGTGGCGGGATAGGCTCGCCGGCGGGAGGAATAATGTCCTGAAAATAATCTTTTGCCATATCGGATAATTCTACACCATGTAAACATCATGCCCTTTCTTTGATGTTAACAAGTGCCGCAGCCAGCAGGATTCCGGTGTCTGTTCGCACCATCGTGTCGGGGAGCGCCCAATGCGCAAGGTCGACGGGCTTGAGAGTCGAGACGATGAACGGCTGCGTCGTTGTGGTGAATTGTGCAAAATCTATGCGCGAGAAAAAAGCGGACAGCCACGGCATGAGACCCTCGTTGGTCGCAAGTATCAGATGGTTCGGCAACCGTTGGCGCGAGACCAGCTTCGAGATGATGTCGCCGAAGCTGCGCACAAGCTCCGGCTCGCACTTCGTCATCGCGGCACCGAGCGTCGCGCATGCGGGGTCGTGACACTCGCCGCGCGCCACAAGACGGAGCATGGCCAAGGTGTCGGCGGGAAGGTTGTTGCCGCCGATGCGCCGCAAAAGAGAATTCTTTCCCTCGGGCATGGCGGCGTGCTCAATCGTAACGCCCTCGCGGACTACGACAAAATTCGTCCCCTCACTCGCCATGTCCATAATGACGAAGTCGTCGGGTGCACCCGGCATGTCCCGCATTACCGAAAGGATCGCGCGGACTCCCGAAGATATCGTCGAGGGATGTGCGCCGAAGAGCTGTTGGAGGACACCGGCGACCGAAGCGCGCAACTGCCCGTCGCATTCGCTGACAAGCGCGGCGACCGAAAGCATATCGCCGGACTTTCCTTCCGGCTGAGCGGTCGGATAACCGTTGACCTCGACGCGCACGACGCCCGCCTCTATGAGGTTGCTCCGCTCGAATTCGGTATCGCTCGCGAGAGCTTGTTGCGAAAGTTGTACGATAAGTTTGCGTGAGATTTTCGTGGATGTAGGCAAAGTCGTCTTCGCGGAGACGGTTTTAGACTGTGTCCAGGGTGCGCGGATGATGGCGTGGACCGACCGTGGGATGACACCTCCATTTTTACGATGCGTCGCGAGTACGTGCCCACCGGCCTCGGACAGATGTTGAGCAATGGCGGCGATGATAGCTTCAGGGGTCCGCTCCTCAATAGGAAGTATGCGGCGTTCCGCAGCAAGGATACGGGCGGGTCCTTCTTTTGGGACCGCAAGAATCGCCACGGCGGCGCTGCCGCTCCCGATATCCGCGACAGCGACTATCTTCTCACCCCGCCATCGGCGGGGCGAGCGCACTCCCCCGAGATGTATTCCGAACATTGAGTAAGTATAGCAGTCAAAGAGTCGGCAGGTCTGCGAATGTTAGCGAAGTGTTGAAAAAACAATCACGCCCGCCAGTTGATACCGGCGGGCGTGAAGTACGGGCTTCAATGTACGGGTGCATTCGGCCTCAGCATCTGCGAGTGTATTCACGTTCGTCCATAACGCTCTGAGGGATAAGGATGTACATCCCGCCCCTAATAGGATCATGGATCGTTCTGATGAGCTCGGGTGCTACCTGAACCCCGAGCTCGGCCCGTAGCAGTTTTTTCTTGAGGCGTTGGTCCACGCATATGCGCACCACGGGTAAGATAATACTGAGAACCGCCATAAGCGTGACCGACGCGAGAAGAGTGGTGCCAATCGGGCTCTCGATAAAGAGCTTAGCTGCGGGAGAATACCTCTCCGCAGCCAGGGCCAACAGTCCAAGGGTCATCGCAACCATCCCCATGGGGACAGGCAGAGTGGCTTCCCAAAAATCACTAGCCCGTTCGATGGCAAGCCATTCCCTGTACCCTCGTTCCGAAATTCTAAGTACCCTCCGGTTGAACTCCCTTGCGGGGACTTCTCCCCACCAAAGAAAGATGATGTACTCATCTCCCCCGAAGGGGTGAATTCTCCAACGGAACTTGCACGTTTCCGCCGGAGTATTTTTCTCTTGTTCGGCCATAGCCGACCTCCATTGGAGCGTGATTGCCCACTGCCGAGCACTATGCGTCAGTAAAATTACACGGTCAACACCGCCTTGATACGCCGGATGCCTGCTGCAACCGCTTCCTCTTTCTGAATTTTGAATGTGCCGCCTGCGGCTATCTCGCGCGTGTTCTCGACATGGGGACCGCCGCAGAATTCTATCGAGAACGCTTTGTCGAACTGCGGGTCGTTTGTCGTCGCCTCTTTAGGGCCGAGAGAGTAGACCGTGACCATGTCGGGGTACTTCGCGCCGAATTCGTGTTCTGCGCCGAGCTTCTCCGCTTCGTCCTTCGGCAGAGTCGAGCGTATCATTGGCAATTCCTCTGCAATCTTTTCGTTCACGATACGCTCCACGTCTTTAATTTGCTCCGGTGTCATCTTCGCACCGTGAGAGAAGTCTATGCGTAATCGCTCCTGCGTGATGTTGCTTCCGCGCTGTTTGACGGTGGGGCCGAGGACCATTTGCAGGGCTTTGAGCAAGAGGTGGTGTGCGGTGTGCAAACGCGTGGTCTTTTCAGACTGGTCGGCAAGTCCCCCCTTGAACTTCTGCTCACTTCCGGCGCGGCTCTGTTCGCGATGCTTTTTCATTGCAGCGGCAAATCCGTCCTCATCGACGTCTATTCCCCGCTCGTGCGCAAGCTCCAGTGTCATCTCAAACGGGAAGCCGTAAGTGGTGAAGAGGAGGAAGGCGTCATTGCTCGCGATGTGCCCCGCTTTTGCAACCTTCTCGAACTCTTTCATGCCGCTTTCCAACGTGTGCGCGAACTGCTTTTCTTCTTTCCATATCTCGCTCGTGATAGTTTCATACGCCTCCTCGGAGCCGAGTTCCGGATATGCCTGCTTGTACTTCTCTATGAAAGACACCGCACAGCGGACGAGCATGCTGTCCGCCGCCTTACCATTCTGTATTTCGAGTTTCTGCGTATGCTGCGCCGAGCGGCGGATGAGGCGGCGCAAGACGTACCCGCGGTCGGTGTTGGCCGGTCGCACACCATCAGCGAGCATGAATGTCGCGGCGCGCATGTGGTCGGCAACGATGCGGTATGAGCGCTGATATCGCTTGTCCTCATACTCTTTGCCGGAGAAATGGATGAGGAGACCGATGACATCGGCAAAAACGTCAATGGCGAAGATGTCAGGGTTGTTCTGTGCAGCAGCGGCAATGCGCTCAAGCCCCCCGCCGAAGTCCACGTTTTGCTTGGGGAGAAGAGCGAATGAGCCGTCAGCCTGCTTGATGTACTGCATGAAAACTGAGTTGCCTATCTCAAGGAATCGTCCGCAATCGCAATTGGGATGACACTCCGCGCCGAACTTCGGGTCATGGGCAACAAGACCAGAATGACCGAAATCGTAGAAGACCTCACTGTCGGGACCTCCCGGCTCCCCTGCGGGCATATTTTGAGGGACGCCGGCGCGGCTCCACCAGTTTTTCTCGGCGTCGTAGTAAAAGATGCGGCCGCCCTGCATGCCGAGACGGTAGCCGTCCTCCTCCGAACCGATTTCCACAACTTTCGCGTCAATCCCCTTTTTTGCAAAAAGTTTGCTCCATATTTCGGCA
>MFKY01000033.1 GCA_001781175.1 Candidatus Kaiserbacteria bacterium RIFCSPHIGHO2_01_FULL_55_37 | reverse complement strand
GCTCCAGTTCGAGCGCGTTGCTGTCCATCGACACTCCTTCTTTAGCAACGCCTGTTTGGCGCAAAAGCGCATCCGTCAGCGTTGTCTTGCCGTGATCAACATGCGCGATTATAGCTATATTCCTGACTTCCATAAATTTAAAACGCCTGCACGCTGCAGGCGCATTAATTAAAGAATATCAAAAAACACTCGCAATATCAACGCGACCGGCACGCCCATGAGGGCGTGCCGGTAATTAATTGACAATGGTTTTTTTATTTTAGGTTTCTAATAACCTGTGCCTGTAGTTGTTGTTGCCGTAGTAGTGGCGGCGACAGCTACTTCAGCGGTGGTCGTGGCGCTTGCCGCTCCCATAGAAGTTTCCCCAGCACCCGATGACGTTGTCGCCGCTCCTGTAGCGGGAGTAGCGGGAGTAGCGGGAGTTTCGGAAGTTCCCGGGGTCGCCGGCGTTGCGGGCGACGCAGGTGTCACGGGTGTGGCCGGCTTGCGCAGCTCTGTAAGAAGTGCATTGAGCTTCGCTCGGGTCTTCGGTCCCACATTTCCGTAACCTATATCGCCTGACTTTGCGAGGCCATACTTCACTTGGAATTTCTTAACGGCACGAAGCGTCGCGTTGCCGAAGAGATTCGTCTCGGCTCCGGCAGAGCCGGCGCCGCTTTTGGCGACAGCAGTATCAGGATCAGTGTTGAGAATTATCTGCAGGATGATGACGTCATCGCCTTTGGCTCGCAAGTTTAGAGAGCGCGCGAGCGCTCCTGTTGCGCTTACGGAAGCATTGCCGCTTTGGGCCTCTCCTTGCGCCGATGCTGAGGGAGCAGCAACGCCGACTCCAAACACCTCACCTATCTTGGCGCGAGTCTTAGGACCGAGAGTGCCGAATCCTGCTTGTCCTTTCTTTGCAACTCCGTAGCTTATCTGGAACTTCTCCAGTGCAGCTCTCGTTTGGGCTCCGAAGTAGCCAGTCGCAGTGAGTCCAAGAAGTTTTTGCAATCGAGAAACATCCGCACCGCGAGAGCCCTGTTTCAAAAGCGCCGTGAACTTAGCAGATGCGCTAGCGGAAGCAGCTGGGGCCCCTGCCGAGACGGTATTCTGTGCGCGAATCGCGGCAGCAGCTTCGGGTGATTCGCCGCTCATTTGATCTACATATACGACGCGTCCGTCAGGATAGACGATCTGCGCGCGCCCTTGCGGAGTTGTAGCGCCACCTCCACCAATGACTCCACCGCCTCCTCCACCGCCGCTTGCAGCTGCTGCGGCTGCAGCCGGCGCTGCAGCTGCGACAGCGGTCGCTTGAGTGGCACCTGTTGCGATAGGCGCGAAATCAGAGAAGTGCGATACGACCGCCGTGAGGGTATTGTTCGTTGTATCAACGGTCGTCGACAACATGTCGTAAGATTGCGTCGCATCATTCCAGACTCCGATCTGCAGATCCGTTTCGCTATTTCCCGACGGGATATCGCTTTCGCTATACGGAATTACGACAGTCGCGTCGTCATTTAGATTCTTGACGGGCTGACCGGAAGAGTCCACTGCAGTAATAGTTACAGCATTCTTTGAAAGAACTGTGCCGTTTACGGTATTCGGTACGGCGGAGTTTGTCTGCGTCTTCACGGTTGCTGAATTCGAACCGCTTCCCAGCGCGTTTGCAGGAATATTAAGCTTGAATGCACTGCCGATATCAGAGTTCGTCAACATTCCGCCGGCGGTCGGCGTTACTGACTCCTGTTTCTCCGGCCTTATAGTAAAGCCCGAGATCGCCGAGAGCGTAATCGTCTGGTTCGACGGGTTGTTGTTGGAAACTGTGACCGTTGTCGGCCCTCCCTCGTAGCCGATGCTGTGCGCCCTTAGCGTCCACGAGCCGTTCCCTACCGGTAGTGAATATGCACCAGCAGAATCTGTCTGTGCGACGGCAAATCCGTCACTTCCGCTTGCAGCGTCTACGAAGGCGCCTGAAATGGGACTACTATCTAGAGTCACGGTTCCGGTGATTGTCTGCCCCGTGGCAGAGATGCCAAGAGTTCCTACAGATGTAGCGCCTGTTACGTTAAGAGTCGAAGCCGGGGGTGAGACATACCCGGGTTTATTTACACGAAGGCGATAAGAGCCCGCAGGAACATTGATAGAGAACGCGCCGTTTGCATCAGTCTGTCCCCCTATCTGAACTGTATTTGTCTGTCCCGTCGGTGTGCCGAATATTGAGACCCACGCGCCGTTTACACCGCTTCCGTCAGCTATTATCGTTCCTGTAACAGCATTGAGGGCGCCTGCGGATGTTGTGTAAGTAATTGTTTGTGTTGAGCTTACGCTCCCAGTCGAGCCGATCATACCGTACGCCGGATGCCCTGCCCGTACCGTGTAAGTGCCAGGAGGAACATTTACTGTGTAAACGCCATAGATCGTCGAGGTCGCGCTCACGTTCGTGCCATTGCCGCGTCCAGAGGAATTCTGCACGTCTACGAATGCACCTGTAATCGCATTCGTGCCGTCGGTTATCTGAACGGTTATGGTTATCGGCGCTGCGAGCGCGCAGTTGTTGTTGTAAGTGGTGGCATTCGCCGTAACAGTGATGTTCTCAACAGGTGTTCCCTCGCCGACTCCCGGGAATGCGCAGTGAACAGTGTATGTGCCGGCTGGAACCTTGAGTGTGTAAACTCCGCTCGCGTCGGAGACTCCCATATTTGCGCCATTGGCCCCTTCTGCGCGCACCATGACGCCTTGCTGGAGAACAGAATCTTTTGTTGTCGTCCCTGTAATTGTTCCTAGTGAGAGAGTTTGCGCATCGAAGTCCTGGCCGCTCAAGCTAGAGCTCGTAACAGTAACTGTCTTCGTACCGAGACGGCCGAAGCCCGGGGCGAAGGCCTCGATGACCCACGTACCTGCATCCACATATAGAGTGTAGGCGCCGTTAGCATCTGTCGGACCTCCGACGAAGTTCCCGGAGTTGCCGCCGACAGGGGTTGTGTCCGAAGTTGAAACGACTTTGCGACCGCCAACTCCTGCATACGGAACCGCATTGCCGCTGTCGTCTTTGACAGTGCCCGATATTGTCAGCGTCGTGGCCGCATCAAGTTTGAACGAAAGTGAGCTTGGCGTGTTGGCGCCAGTTGTGGGAACGGTTATCTGTTGTTCCGAGACATGTGGCATACCAGGTTTAAAGACTCCCACGAGATAGACGCCGGGAACAACACTTAGTGAGAATGCGCCCGATGTGTTCGTTTGACCGCCGGTGCCGAAACCAACTTCTGTTCCTCCTACGGTTGAGTTCCCCAAAGGCCTTGCAAAGACACCAGCATTCGAGACACCGTTACCTCCCGAATCAAGAACGCTTCCCGCAATCGTTTTATTTGCTGCGGATAGTGTGAAGTTCTTTCCCGTAACACTTGTCGTAGCGACCGTCACCGACAGAGGCGGAGGCGGCATGAAGGTGAACGTTGGCGGCGGAGGAGGCGGAGCGCCCGGAGTGAAGAATGCCTCGGGCATCGCAGGGCCAACGCTTACGTTGTATGTTTGGTTCGGCGAGACTCGGAGTGAGTAATCATCCGGGCCGGCGGTAAGAGTAAGCGTCTGTTTGGAGAATCCGCTTGGAGATCCTGCAAATACATCAACAGAGGTGCCGCTGGGACCTGTGATATTGCCAGCAATGGCAATAGTGCTTCCCCCTCCGCTTACGATAAAGTTCTTCGTAAGGTTGGTGGCGGAAACTGTGAACGGCTGTGGGGCAGAGTTGATACTCACTGTCGAAGATGCCGCAGCTAAAGAGCCGGGATCGATGCCTATCATGTAATCTCCGGCGGCTAGAGAAAGGAACGAGGCTACACCGCTTGCATTAGTTGAGGTCGAGTTGCCACCAATCGCGGGCGAGAAGAGGAACACGCGGACGCTTGCGATGCCCTCACTTGCATCGATCGAGCTGTTTGCATTGCCGTCATTGAAAACATTAACAGTTAGATTCAGACTTCCGGATTGCCCCAAGAAGAATGGGGAGGCGGTTTTTGTTTCAAGAATCGCGCGGTTGTTCGCCGCAGTATCGCGAGTCTTTACGTCAACTTGGTATCCGGCAGAAGATGGAACAGTCGAATTTACGATGCCGGTGAGATCTAGACAGACGAAAGAGTTTGCACCAGTTGCTGCAGTTGCTGTCGTTATCGTGACACTGCCCGCGGAATTGTCGCCTACGACTGCGCCAATGGTCGGCGCGCCTGTCATAGGACCGTTAAGGTCCGCATTGCAGAAGCTCGATGCAGCGGCTACGTCGTCTACGTTCGTGAAATCAAATCCTGTCGGGAATGTAAGCACTATCTGCCCGCCGGAAGGAATCGATGTACCCGCAAGGAATTCAACTTTGTAATTTGACGGGGCACCGGCGGCGCGTGTCATCGGGGTTACGCGCGTCGGATTCATTCCCTGCATGCCCTGATCAATCGTGCCGCTTCCAGGGCCAAGCTGTCCGCCTGTCGTTGAAGAATTCTGGACCGTGCCGAATGCCAGGTTTCCTGCGGGAGAGCCGGCAGTCGAGATGCTGTTACTGGAGAGGTCCTGCACGGGAGTGGCGACTGTTACTTTGAATGAATTTCCGTTGGTGAGCGAGAGGCCGGAAATACGAGCGGTACGAGTCATTGCGTCATACGTAACCGTCTTGCCGCCGAGAGACATGCTCGTCCCTGTCGGGGATTCGAGTGTGTAGTTTGCGACATTATCCGCCGCATTGGGGCCTCCCCCAGTCACCATCGTTTCGGAGAAAGAGATTGCAATTCCGAAGTTGTCAGCACTGGCGAATGAGACTGTCGGGGCTGTCGTGTCTGCCGTAGCAGTGGTTGTGGCATATGCTATGTAATTAGCTGCAAGCGCATTATTCGATAGATCTTTAACTCCGCTTCCGCCGGAAATTATTGTTAGCTTGTATCCAGTGTTTGCGCTAAGTGCAGTCGAGGGAGCAAAGCTGGCAGAGCGAGACTGCGGAGAATAGTTGATATTTCCTGCAGTTGCCGCACCTCCTATCTGCGCCGTGAGCGTTATAGTCGAGCTCGTTAAAGTTGCCGGATTCATGTCCTCGGAAAAGCCGGCAGTAAAGACTTGGCTAAGAGGAATGCCTGTCTGCCCGCTTGACGGATTAACACCGAGAACCGTCGGGGCTGTCGTGTCTGCAGCAGAGCCCGTTCTGAAGTAGAGACGATATTCCATCGGCATCGGCGTGTTGGTGGTGCTCTGAGCAGTGGTTAGAACCTGGACGACGTACGCAGTTGAAGTTGCAAGGTTTGCAGCGGGCGTAATCGTTACGGTGTTTGTTGTCGAGTCGTAGGTGTTCGTCGCAGTGACAGCAGTTGTGGGAGTGCCGTTGACATCGGTCGAGAGCTTAACGACAGCACTGTTCGTAACTGCATTTGCGCCGCCGTCGCTCTTCATCGCGACGCTGAAAGTGAGTTTAATTGGAGAGCCAAGCGGGAAGGTCTGGCTTCCCGACTGCGGCTGGGTCGATTGGACAGCCGGCGGCGTTACGTTCGTGGCGCCAGTTGACCCGGTTGTGAATGTAAGAGTCGAGCTGGCTGCAAAGTTGTTCCCTGCCGAGTCTTTTATGCCAGGCCCGGCTGTAACTACATAAATTGTAGACGGCGTTAGATTTGCTGAAGCATTGTCGAGGCGCAGAGCCGTAGATGTCGCGCCGGTGGCACCATTTGATACAAGGTGGAAATTGTACGAATCCAAGTTCGAGGCGCCCGCTGTAGCTTTGGAGAATTGAAGGTCTCCCATCGAAAATACGGTAGCGTCCTGCGCACCGCTATCGACTGGGCCTCCTCCCGCTGTTGATAAGACTGCGATTACGGAAGACGGAACAAAGTGCGGTGCAGCATTTGCGCTGTCAAGGCGAAGGAAGCTGGACGTCGTGGTGCCAGGGCCGGTAGGTGTATTTATTGTCTCGCCCTGCGTGATCAGGTGCCATGCGTAGGAGCCAGTATTGTCAGCGCCGGTTGCTACCTTCGCAAATACGAGAGAGCTCGTGGCGAAAGTCGTTGTCGCGATGAGACGCCCTGAAGTATCTGTTGTTGTAGTTGCCGTAGCCAAAATTCTCGAGAGCGTAGTGCTTGCCGGATAGGTTGGCGCGGCGCTCCCGTTGTCGTATCTGATATCAGTTGAAGCAACTCCGCCGCCTGTCGTTACGATGTGCCAGCTATAGCGAAGATCCGTAGGATTTGTCGCAGTCTTCGTTACAACAAGGTCGCCTACTCCCAATGCACTCAAGGTCGCTGTGGTGGTCGCAAACGCTGGAGTAGCGAATTTCGTAATCTGTGATGCACGGAAAAGTGAAAAACCGTTAATAGCAAATGTGCCACCAACCATCGTATTGTTAGTAACTAGGCCAACCTCCGGCGGGAACGTATCGGATTGAGTGTAGACTATGTCCCCGTAGGAAGGCGCGGTATATGCGCCCTGCGCAAATATCGTCGTCGTGCCGAATATATTGAAGAATGCTGTCGAAGCAGTGGTCACTTTCGCAAACTTAGAGCCTGCTGTATATGTTGGCGGAGATGAAGAAATGACATCGAATCCGTCAGGGAATGGCCTTATTGCCGCGCCAACGGCAGTCCCTCCCTGCGTGAAAGTAATATTACCGGGATTTAGCGTGGTTTGATCAAGATTTTCAGAAAAGCCCATGTGAATGAAGGTCGAGACGGGAACGCCGGTTGAGCCATTCATCGGCCCGGTCCTCGTTGTATCTACGGTCGGCGCGACCGTGTCAACAGTTATGACATTAGTTTGAGTAGCAAGTGGCCCAGCGTGCGCTCCGATATTCCATCCGACATTGCCGGGAATCATCTGTGCCAAAAATGCGTGGCCATTTACAGGACTTGAGGTGGATTGAATAACGACAAAGTAATCGTCTCCCGCATTATCTCCCGTGTCATTTGCAAGGACGACTTCTGCGGCAGTGAAGAGAAGCGTAGTAGTCGCGCTCGTGCCGCTTGCATCCCACACAGGATCGGCAGAAAGCGGCACCACGTCGTCTGCGGCATCAAAAGTTCCCTGCGTCCCGCTACTTGCGTCATCGCGATACAGCGCAACGCCGGAAGAGGTAGCTGTGCCAAGTGCTGCGATGTCTGTCGTTGTACCCGAAGAGGAGAAGATGAATGCGATGGTCGTCGAACCAACGGCTTCGGAGCTATTTCCAGCAAGGTTAATTCCAAGAACAGCCACAGGCGTAGACGATGCCTTGATGGTCTGGTTTACCCTCGTGAGAGAAGTAACGGCGTTAGTCGTTACCGCTGCATTTACAAGCTGGGCTTGCAAAACTAATAAAGAAATTGCTGCGACCGCAAATACGGTTGCAGCAAGAAATCCTCGGACCTCAAGCACGTTTCCCTTATGCATATTTATAAATAAAAAATTACCACCTAATAAATAAACCGCGCGACAAATTATGATGCGCACGCATCATGTTGCATTCAATTGTATCCTTGATATCCGCTGGACCAAGGCGGGGGTGTGAATATCGAGTGGATATTGCTAGGTATTATGAAAGACTAGCGTCCAATGAGTTCATTTAACTTGGCGCGCGTGCGAGGACCAAGAGTGCCAAATCCGACGGCACCCTTTTTTGCGATGCCATATTTTATCTGGAATTTTTCCACGGCGCGTAGAGTAAGAACTCCGAATTTCATGCTCTCTTCCCCTGGAGAACCCGGGCCGGAAGCGGCAACTTGCGTATCTGGATCGCTATTGAGGATCATTTGCAGAAGCTTTACATCCGCGCCGGTGCTCCCCACTCGAAGCGCCCTTGTCAGTGACGAGGCGCCGGCAGGTATCTGGATAGGTTCATATTTGGGCAACACGTTCCACATATCCGGATCCTCTCCTCCATCTATCTTGAATATTGCAACGCCTCGCAGACCGAGCTTCTTAGCGAGTGCGACTTTACTCGCAATCGCCTGCGCATCGCTCCACCACGCTAGGCGGAATTTCAGATTCGAGTTCGTGGTAGATGCGAATAACAGCGCCGCTTGCGCCGCTTGATCATGAGCGATGATAGGAGTCGTTGTACCATCGAGCGGAGCAGCTGGCTGCAGACTCGTTGGAAAGTAGGAGAAACTTATCTCGCCCGCCACGTTGCTTGCCGGCACGACTCCATATTGCTGCGCAATTGGAAGAGCGTATCCCGGATTGAATGACCACAAGAGATCGTACTGATAGCCGTCCGCATACGCTGTAACATCGTATTCATATCCATACGTGGGAATACCCAGGATGAGCTTGTTTTTGTTTATTGATTTCGATATCAGCTTCATTACTTTCTCAACCCACGCAACATCGGCAACCGGCGCATACAGCACACCTTTATGCTGGTCGTTGAGTTTGAGGTCTATTGATTGCTGGTCGTATGCCATGATACGCACGCGATCGCAATATTTATTTATGGCAACAAAATCATTTGCATATAGCCCAGCGTCGGGAGACGCAGTTGTTCCGTAATATCTATCTTCTATCGGCGTACGCGACTCAATTGTGCAGACGAGCCATTTATTGCCCAGCCGTTCTCGGAGACCTTTGAGAAAGGTCGAGAAATACTCTCTTGTTTCATATTTTTTCCCCTCGAAGTCGATGTCTATGCCGTCAAAATTATTTTCTTTGACCGTCGCCGCGATCTCATCTTCAAGCGCGCGCCGCTTGGGGCCATCACTTAAAATCCTGTGCATAGTTTCGCCATTGCTCCACATAACTGTCGGAATTAAGCGGATTTTCTTCGCGTGAGCTCCCTCTATGAGAGGTGTCCATTCGGAAGGAAGCTGAATTGTGGTGGTTCCGAGAGGGGTAGTTGTTGCCACCCATTCTGGATATAGTTTTGCCGCATCGTAAAGTGTCCCGTCATTTCTTACGGTATAACCGAATGGATTTATTTCGGTAAAAGTATCGAGATGCTGGAGAGCGTCTGCGGTTCCTGTTGCGACTCTCCAATAAGGGATCCAGCCAGATATTTCAAATGGCCTTGATTGCGCGTAGGCGGGCGCTGGAATATGTAGCAAAAAAATGACGATTATAGGCCATAATTTGAGCAGAAAGATTCTTCGCATAGAAAAAATCATAACATGGCAGTATGTGTATTTATGATGACGAAACTAGGCAGCCGCGCTTTCAAGGAAGGATGCCAAGAAATGATTTTGCCTTATCGAGAGATTCCTGATATTCGCTTTCCGGTTCCGAATCATAAACGATCCCGCCGCCAACTTGAAGAAACACTTCCTTTCCCTTTTTTATGAGACTTCTTATTGCAATATTGAAATCCGATGAATCATCTGGGTCCACAAAGCCGATGGCTCCTGTATAAACGCCGCGCAAATCGCTTTCCACCTCATCTATTATCTCAAGAGCTCGCTTTTTCGGGCATCCCGAAACCGAACCGCCCGGAAACATTGAAAGAAGAGCATCTGTCGAGCGTATATTTTTTTTCAGCTGCCCTTTTATATGAGAAAAAGAATGCCACACGGCCGGAAGTCGCTGCATTACACGCGGACTTTCAACGGAAACAGAGCCAAATTCGCATATTTTGCCGACATCGTTGCGTAAAAGATCGGTTATCATGAAAAGTTCTGCCGATTCTTTTTCGGATTTTTCCAATTCCAATTTCAATTTTGCATCCTCGAGCTGAGTTTCTCCACGAGGCCTTGTTCCTTTAATCGGGAATGTCTCGATGCTTCTATCTTTGGAAATCTTGATGAACCTTTCAGGCGACGCGCTCAATATTTCGAAGCCATTTCCTTCAACATAGGCCGAAAAATCTGCTCCATTCTTTTCATAAATTTCCAAAAACAACTCCCGCGCGCTTTTTGCTGCAACTCCTTTGAGAGCATGCGTAAGATTTATTTGATATATGTGACCATCCACAATATAGCGCCTGATCTTTTCAAAGCTTTTTGCGTATTGCCCGTAGGAAATGATTGGCCGTAGCTCCTCTCCCTTATTTTTGGATTCAGCTCCTTTAAAACTCTTCTCGCGCCCTAGAATTTTTCCAATTTCATCTCCGTAACTTTCGAGGTCTGCTATATTATTCGCGCATGCCTCTAGCCCATACCGTCGGACGCGAACATACCTATCGAATGCGAGAAAGTAAATATCCGGAAGCTGCATCACATTTCTAGCATGCGGCTTTATTTTCTGGAGTGAGTATCCAAGATCAAAAGAAAGGTAACCAAACACTCTCCGGCCATATTTTTGCTGCTGCGCCACAAATTTCTTCCAAATCTCGACATCCGCTCCCGTGTACTGCGCGACCGGATTCCACGCAATAAAAGATTCCCAGCCAGATTCTCCGGAATTTCGTGTGCAGCATAGAGATTTCTCGCCTGGACCGAGACACGTCCATATATCTTGAAACGATACATTCTTTATGAACTTATGTTTCATTTTTCAAATGTGCGACCTCGTAGGTCGAACATAGCTATGCGCGGTGAGGGACGAATTTTGTACCGATGTTGTTGCCCGCAACAATTTCAAGAAGAACATCCTTTCTGTGGCCGTTTGCGATATGTACTGCTATCCCCTCCCCGCAAAGCTTCTTTGCAATCGCGAACTTCGTGAGCATGCCGCCGCGCCCCGATGTTGATTTATCACTTGTAATGTATTTTTCATAAGAATCTATTTTCGAGCATTCTATTTCGCGTATTACTTTTGAACCTGGATTTGCAGGATCGCCGGCAAAAACGCCTTCCACACTCGTGAGAGTAATCACAGCGTCAACGTCCAATTGCTCCGCGATCAATCCTGCCAGCTCATCATTGTCGGTAAAGACTAGCTCCGCCACCGCAACAACATCATTTTCATTCACGACTGGCACAACATTATCTTGTAGGAGATTGAGCATGCAATTCCTCATGTTCTGATAATGTTCCTTGTCGCGAAAATCCTCTTTTGTGGCAAGAACCTGCGCGCAAACGAATCCGTGCTTGCCAAAATATTCGGCATACATGCTCATTAATTTCACCTGCCCCACCGCCGCAAACACCTGCTTTTCAACAACGCTATTCGCGCCGTCTAGTTTTAACAAAGAGCGGCCAGTTCCTACAGCGCCTGACGTTACTATTATTACCTCGACCCTCTTTTTACGAAGCTCGGCGACTTGATCTACCAGCTCCTTTAGAACCTCGCTGTCCAGCTTTCCGTCTTGGCGCGAGATAACGCCAGTTCCTATTTTAACGATTATTCGCTTGTACATGCGCTATTTTTTCAAAATTCTAATCTGCCCTTTTCCCCGCACGATCCATTTATAGCTCATTAAGGCGTCAATTCCCATTGGTCCGCGCGCGTGGATTTTCTGCGTGCTAATTCCTA
>MFKY01000032.1:772-13486 GCA_001781175.1 Candidatus Kaiserbacteria bacterium RIFCSPHIGHO2_01_FULL_55_37 | reverse complement strand
CCCTGTTGATTTCGTGGTACCGAGCGGAAATTTCGGCGATATGCTCTCCGGCTATATCGCGAAGCGTATGGGCGTGCCCATACGGCGCCTCATCGTCGCGACCAATGAAAATAATGTACTCGACAAACTCTTCAAAACGGGTGTGTACGAACTGGCCTCCGCCCAAGTCACTTCAAGTCCGTCCATGGATATTTCAAAAGCCTCAAATTACGAACGTTTGGCGTTTGATGTGCTCAAAAGAGATGCCGCCGCACTCACCAGATACATGAAAGAATTTGAAACGAAAAAGCGTGTTGACTTGAAAGACTTTGGCGCGAGCACGGATGATTTCTCGGCGCTCGGATTTTCGAGCGACAGCTCGACACACGCGAATCGTTTGCAGGCGATACGGGACGTGTATGAGAAATGCGCATATGTCATCGACCCGCATACGGCCGATGCGGTCTCGGTAGGTTTCCTTGAGAAAAGACAGGATGACGTGCCGATGGTATGCATGGGCACCGCGCTTCCCGTGAAATTCGAGGACACGATACAAGAAGCGCTCGGCTTCATCCCGGAACGGCCGGCGAGATTCAAGGGCATCGAAAAAGCTCTGCCGGAGGACGCGTTCCACATCATAGATGTTGACGCAGAACAATTGCGGAAATATATCCGTGCGAACGCCTAGGGCCGTTCACGCGCCAAGCAAGCCCGCGTGTCGACTAAACGGGAATTTCTTCTAGAATTGCCGTATGGACGCCTCCGGCACGTATCTCAAATTACACACGGGTGCCTCGATGCCGGTCGTTGGGCTTGGTACTTGGAAATCTGCACCGAGTGAAGCGAGGGAGGCGGTCGAGTACGCGCTCAGTAAGAGCGGGTACAGACATATCGATTGTGCACCTATCTACGGTAACGAAAAAGAAATCGGGGAGGCCTTCGGCAGAGTTTTTGGGGGAGGCTCTCTGCGACGCGAGGATGTCTTCGTGACGAGCAAACTCTGGGACACCGAACACGCGCGGAAAGATGTGCGCGCGGCATGCGAAACAACCCTTCACGACCTTCAACTCGATTACCTCGACCTCTATCTCGTACACTGGGGCATCGCCGAACCTAAGGGCGGTCACACGTATGATGCGGATGGCCATCTCGTCGTCGAAAAGGTCTCAATACGCGAGACGTGGGAGGCGATGGAAGAGCTCGTTGGTGCGGGATTGGTGAAAGCGATAGGTGTCGCGAATTTTACCGCTCCGCTTTTGCTCGACCTCTTTTCGTACGCGCAGGTGCAACCTGCCGTGAATCAGATAGAACTGCATCCGTACTTGCAACAAACACGTTTGGTCGACTTCTGTCAGCGACTTGGGATGGCGGTCACTGCGTACTCGCCGCTTGCACGGCCCGGCTATGAAGAAATGTCCGAGCGGTTGGTGGATGAAAAAGTCATCCGCACAATCGCGAGTGCGCACGGGAAAACCCCCGCGCAAGTACTACTGCGGTGGGGAATACAGAGAAATACGGTTGTTATCCCGAAAAGTACGCACCCAAAAAGGATACAAGAAAATATCAGCGTCTTCGATTTTGAATTGTCGGAAAGCGACATGCGTGAGATCGCAGGTCTTGAGCGGGGCCTGCGCATCGTTGATCCGTACCAGTGGGGTCAGGTCCCGTATTTCGATTAGCGTTTACTATGGATACATACACAGGTATCGTTGAAGCGGGCTCGGAGCGTGCCACGGCTCTAGGGTATCCGACTATAAATATTCCACTCGAAGATAAAGACATCTCCGGCATTTACGCCGCCCTCATCAAAGTCGGCGAGGAAGAGTACGAAGCCGTCGCCTTTGCCGACCAGAAGCGGAAACTCCTCGAAGCGCACATCTTGGATTTTGCTCGGGACATCTACGGATGGAACGTTAAGGTTCATTTATTGAAAAAGGTGCGCGAGAACAAGAAGTTTGCCGACGACACGAGCTTGAAGAGGGCGATTATAGATGACATCGCGGCAGTACGGGCGTACTTTAGAAAGGTATGACTCGAATAATGATCTTCGGTACCTTCGATATGGTCCACGAAGGGCATGTGGACTTCTTCCGACAAGCTCGTGCACTCGCCCCCGACCCGTACCTTATCGTCTCGGTCGCGCGCGACCCCATCGTTACGCGCATCAAAGGAGCAAAGCCGCGACGCTCAGAACAAGAACGACATGCACTTCTCTCGCGCAATACGCTCGTGGACGAAGTTATCTTGGGGCAGGAAGACGGGTACGTCGAGCACATTGCGGACGCAAAGCCGGATATCATCGCGCTCGGATATGACCAGGTGGGGGAGTTCGTCGACCGGCTTGAGCGCGACTTGACGAACGCGGGTATCGAGGTGAAGGTGGTGAGGCTCCAGGCATTCCGGCCGGAGAAATATAAGACCTCCAAACTCATATGATGAAATATCTCGGCATTGATTACGGAGCAAAGCGCGTTGGCGTGGCTGTTTCCGACGATGGCGGTACGATTGCCTTTCCCCGGACAACACTCCCGAATGATGACAAACTTTTGTCACAACTCACCACCCTTATTAACGGTGAAAAGATAGGGAGTATCGTCGTCGGCGATACGCGCTCCCATGGAGGCAAAGATAATCCTGTCACCGCCGAAGCTGAAGCATTCGTCTCGGCGCTTCAAAAGACGTTCGATGTGTCCGTCGAACGTGTCTGGGAAATGTGGAGCTCAATAGAAGCATCGCGTTACGCGCCGGAAGGGAAGGAGCACAATGACGCTTCCGCCGCCGCCATCATTCTGCAACGGTTTTTAGATATGAAAGGAAAAAAGAAGTAACCCGCGCAGCCTTGCCACCGCGCGGGGTGTTTGATGTTTGCTCACACGGTCCACCCTTCACCTAGAATGATGCGGCCGGGCTCGACCTCGTCGCGCAAGATACTCAGGACCGTTTCGGTAACCGTTTGCATCGGGATTGCCCCCGACACATCGGCGTTCACTTTTGTATCCTCGAGGAATCGCTTGCCCATCGCACTTCCTTCGACCAGTGGGAGATCGATAAGGTGCGAGCGAATATTCGTATGGCGATTTGCGAACTCCACAACCGACCACATGGCTCCATTGGCGGCCGTATAAACGCCATAACTCGGCGCACTTGAGACTTCGCGGCCTCCGAACGCGACAAAGTGGCGAACACCGCCGGTCGCAACAGCAGCACCAAGGAGAAGCAGTGTCCCGATGCTTTTCGCGAGAATGTGCGCGTACATTGACGGAAGGAGGGTAGTGGCTCCAAGTTCGTGAAGTTCTTGGCCATCCGAATATACACCGGCCGCCTGGACGATAACGTGCGGTCGCACATCGTTCACGATGTTGCGAACCATGGTGGCATCTCTAACGTCACATTGTCGACCCAAGAAGCCAGAGCGACTCGCATATTCGACGCGACAACCTAGCAGTTGCCGCACACTTTCGCCGACCTGGTAACCAAGACTTTCTTCGGTCGACGCACCGATGACGAGCATTCTCATCTTCGTACCTTTCCTATATACAGCCGGATTTGTCCGACTGCTCCGGCGAGATTTTCCCTCTAAATACTTGACTAGTCAATACCAAATGATATAATTTGTTGTCCTCATCCGACAACAAGGTATACTAGCAATTATGCTTGCACTGAAAAAAGCACTTGAAACCATAGGTTTGAGCCCCAATGAGTCGGCCGTACTACTCGTCTTACTGGAGAGTGGTCATATGTTTGTCGCCGCAATCGCACGCGCCGCAAAATTGAATCGTACGACGACATACGGAGTACTAAAACTCTTAGGAGACAAAGGCCTTGTTTCATCGGTAAAAAAGGAAGGCGCCGTACGCTATCAATCGATAGCGCCTGGTCAGTTACCCGCATACATAGAGCGTAGGCGCGAGACGCTCGCCGAAACAAAACAGCAAATTGCGGAGCTCATACCGCAATTGAAACTACTTCGCGCGAAAGGCAGAACACTACCGAAAGTTCAATTCTTCGAAGGGGTTGAAGGAGTGAAGCAGGCGTATGAAGACACACTCGAGAACAATATAGGAAAAATACTTCTCGACCTCACCGGCACTGATTCAGTGATTCGAAAGATGGGACAGGAGTGGGTTGATTACTACCTCGCCAAACGCACACGACTTGGAATCAAATGCCTTTGCCTCGCTCCCGACACCGAATGGTCGCATATCATTAAAGACCTCGATGAAAAACAACTCCGAACAACAAAATTCATACCAACGGAGTTCGCATTCAACTCAGAAGTCAACACATACGACAACAAAGTCGGGATTTTTTCTTTTTCTTTGGAAAATCCCGTGGCAGTTATCATTGAAGATGAGAATATCGCACACACAGTACGACAGTTCTTCAACTTTATGGCGCTTCACGCTCACTAAATGATAAACTACCGCTATGCCGGAAATTCAATACGAAGATTTTGCGAAGCTCGATATACGGATTGGTACCGTTATCGCCGCGGAATTGGTGCCGGAGACGGATAAGCTCATCAAATGCACGGTAGATTTCGGCGAAATGGGGACCCGTACCATCATTTCCGGTATCGCACAGTGGAAAAAGCCGGAGGAATTGGTCGGGCGGCAGTTTCCTTACATCGTAAATCTGGCGCCGCGCATACTGCGCGGCGTCGAAAGCCAAGGGATGCTTCTCGCCGCAAGCGATGAGAGCGGTGTCGCGCTCTTAAGCACAGAACGTAATGTGCCGGAAGGAACCAAGTTGCGTTAAGACGAGGTATAACCCCGCAGTGAATGGTGGCGATGGTCTTTTCTTGCGCCGGCACATTCGTTTCGATTGCGTTGATAATGACTGGAACGTTAGATCTCCCTAGCGACTGCGCTTTGCGCATCGCCACCATCTACTGTCGGGGTATAATTCAGGCATGCAGCTCTTCAAGAGTGCCTCTGGCTTTGGAAGTACCGCCGAAAAAGCGGCTCGCGCATTTGCGAAATGGTTCCCCACGCCGGAAATGATCTATCCGCCCGCCGCGGGCATCGATATCTCGGACGCCTCCATCAAGTGGATCGTGCTTGCGCCGTTCAAGAGCCGGTACCGGATAGAGTCGCATGGTGAAATACTCATAGAGCAAGGCGTTGTCGTAAGCGGCGTAGTCCAGGATGAAGCCGCGCTCGCCCGTGCTCTCACCGAGGTCAAGAAACATCTCGGAGGGGTCGAATGTGCTCACGCGGCATTGCCCGAGGAGATTGCGTATGTCTTTGAGATGCATGTGCCGGAGGGCACTACTCACGACCAGGCGATAAGTATGATTGAATTCGGTTTTGAGGGTCGCGTGCCCATCACACCGGAGGAGGCTGTATTTGATTTCGACGTGATACAAAAGCACGACAGCGGTGGAGGGGAAGACATCGGTGTTGCGGTTTTCTCTCATGATCTGGCCCAAAGTTACGTTTCGGCGTTCAGCGGCGCGGGTATCCGTTTGCTTTCGCTCGAAACGGAGGCGCGCTCTATCGGACGAGCTGTTTCCTCCGGTGCGCCGGATGAGCCGGTCACCTTGCTCGTGGATTTCGGACGCGCGCGTACCGGCTTTGCGGTACTCAAACGGGGGATTCCTATCTTCACCTCAACGGTCGACGTCGGCGACGATATGATCACACGCTCTGTTGCGGAGAAGTTATCCCTGTCCCCTGAGGAGACCCAGGTATTCAAGAACGAGCAGGGACTTCTTGCGGATGCGGGACCTAAATCGTCGGAGGTCGAAGCAATCATCGGCACGGCATCGGCCCTCGCAGACGAAATCACCCGCCACTA
Organism: Candidatus Kaiserbacteria bacterium RIFCSPHIGHO2_01_FULL_55_37; assembly: GCA_001781175.1. GTDB lineage: Bacteria > Patescibacteriota > Minisyncoccia > Phycocordibacterales > UBA2100 > UBA10103. Next base: position 7,708 of record MFKY01000032.1, on the reverse strand, counting down.
TCACTACTGGGATACGCGTCGCAACGAAAAGGGCGAGCGAATGACACCGGTCGGGAGCGTCATCCTGATCGGAGGGGGAGCAAATCTCAACGGACTTCCGGATTACATCGCGGGCCGCGTGCAGGCGCCGACATCCATTGCGGATGTCTGGCGGCACGTGTGCGATTTCGACGAATACATTCCGCCTATTGACCGCCGCACTTCACTGCAGTACGCGACGGCCGTGGGCCTCTCGATGCGGTCCCTCCCCGTATGAGTAACATCCTTCCTCAGGACGCAAGGTTGACCGTGCGGAGCATGTACCGGGCGCGTTTCATAGTTGCCGACTCGTTCGTCGCGCTTTTTGTCGCGGGCCTTTCTGCGCTTGCGCTTTTGCCGAGCTATCTCGCCATACATGCCGCAGACATTCAAGACGCTGCGACAAGCACTTCTGCAAAGACGGCGAGTGATGCGGACCGTGCGACGATTTCATCTATACGGACAATGCTCGGGTCTCTTTCGCCGGTACTCACTGCGACTACGACGCCGTCGGTCCTGATATCGAAGATACTTTCTCTGCGCCCGCCGACTATTCTGATAGACCATCTTACATACTCCGGCGGCGACCCGGGTACGATCGTGGTTACCGGCTCCGCGGCGACGCGTGAAGCAATCAACGGGTATCGTCAGGCGCTTTCCGCCGAGCCGTTGTTCAAGGCAGTCTCCGTTCCCGTGGGCGATCTTACCGGGGCTCCGGGTGCCCGCTTTTCCCTCACCCTTACGGGCGCCTTTTAAATACCTATGCTCTACCGCACACTTCCGGCATTCTTGGTACTGACTCTCGCGGTCGTCGCCTGGGGACTGGTCGCGCTATTTGCGTGGACGATTAGTGTCGACGAGGCTGCGCGTTCGGCATCTGCGGGAGATGAACAAAAAGCAGTCATCACGAATGCCGCTGCGCTACGGATGCACACACTCGCGCAAGAAACGGCCGGTGACGGCGAAACGCTCAAGAAACTCCTCAATGTTGATGTCGTCTCGGCTTCGTACATGATAGAAGAGGTGGGTAAGATAGCGGGAGTGGCGGTCAAGCTCAGCGATGCGCAGCCGGAGAACACGCAGTCTACCGATGCCTCCGGTCCAAAAGCGGTCGGATTCGTCGTTGCAGCGGACGGGAAATTCCCGGCGCTCATGCATGCCGCACGGTTGTTCGAGACGCTTCCGGTCCCGTCGAGCGTGACGCGTCTCGACATCGAGCGCACGCCGCAGTCTTCGGGTAAACCGTCGGGCCTCTGGCACATGAATGTGTACATACGCGCCTTAACAACCTCAGATATTTGATTATGAAATTCGGCGGCACAGTATGGAAAGAACTACCCGAACTGATCAGGTCTGGGTATGAGCCCGAACACACCCGCTTGCTCGCGAATCTCTATTGGCGCACCATTATCATATCGGCGTTCGTCATTCTCGTAATTGTGTTTCTGTACAGCACGTGGGTGCTTCTGCGTGTCCTCAACGACATCGGAAGCCCGGTAGAAACTTCGACGTTGCCGCGGCCCGCGCTGAACCGTGCCGAACTTACGGCGACGGTCCGCGCGTTCGAGGAGCGCAAAGCGCAATTCGAAGCTCTGAAAGCCAATCCTCCCGCCGCTATCAAGGACCCAAGTATCTGATTCGGCAGAATTTATGGCCAAGCAACGAATCAACTGATTCGCCTATTTTGTGCACCCTGTAGGACTCGAACCTACGACCTTCCCCGTGTAAAGGGGTTGCTCTACCAACTGAGCTAAGGGTGCTTTCATATCCGGCGTGTGCCCTCGGTAGGAATCGAACCTACATTAACGCCTTAGAAGAGCGCAGTTCTATCCATTGAACTACGAGGGCAAGTTTTCGGATACTTTGACAGAGTAGCTGTGCGGAGGCATGTGGTCAACGCACGGCAAGCTACCGGAGTGAATTCCAAAGAAGATTGAAAAGCCCACGGAAGGATTCCGCAAGAGTTTCATTCTCGACGATGACACCAGCGGGCTCATTGCCGAGGATCATGAGGGCGACGCTGTCGCCGTAGACATCGAGTTCGATATTGAATTTGTATTTTTTCGGATCGAAAAATTTCATCTTCCGGTACTCAGCACTGGAGAGAGTGTCGATCTTTCGCGTGAGCGGACTCTCCGGTGCGATCCATCGGATCGGGATTCGGGCTTTAACGCGCTTATCGATGAATTGTTTCTGGTGCTCGGGCTGAAGTTCAAATACGTTCTCTCCGGAAGCGATGGCGAGGTCCTCTCGCTTAGGACCTTTCGCAGTTCTCAGCGTCAGTAGGATGTCGTGGTGGATAGTCTCGATCCCTCGCTTTCCCTCGAAGAAACGGATCTTTGTCTTTTTGTCCTGTCCGCTGACAGCGTGGAGAAGGGGAATGAGGGCGCGCATGTCGTTCAACGAATCTTCGAAACGGAATAGGAGCGTTTCAGGCGATTCTGCAATGAATCGTTTCCGTGCCCCGTCAATGTGATGAGTTAAAACCCCCTTCTGGCTCAGCCTTTCCAGGACTAAGTTGACAGTGCTGCGTTTGATTCCGGTCTGTTTTGCGATTTCAAAGACAAAAAAGCCCTGCTTATTTTGAAGGCATAAAAGATAGATTTGAGCCTCTGTTTCTTTGAAGCCAAGTTGCGCCAACGTTTTCTGGATGTCTTTTGGCATGGCGGAATGATGACATAAATAATGTTAATTTGCAATACTTATGACATATTTCATAATCCCGACCGAACAGCACTTTCTGTTCGCTGACAATTCGAATAAGGAGTACGGAACATGAAACTACTGAGCGGACGGGACACAATTCCCGAATTTGCGGCTGTTCCCGATTCCGATTGGGGTCGCTGGCAATGGCAAAAGCAACATTCGGTCACTATTTATCCGAATGATTGCAACAAAGCGAGGAAGTTAGCAACACTATTCCGCTGGCTTGACGATTCAAATCTCAACTTGGAGTTGCTCTCGGAGCTCGCTGAAGTGTGGGCGATAAATATCACGCCTCACACAGCATTGCAGCTTGTTCGGCTGCGACAAGGTGGTCGGGCTGACTGGTATGCGCAGATGTTGAAGTACCTTTTACCCACCCGCGAGCGTCTTGATATCAAGGTCCCCCAGCAGTTCGTTCGAGAAGGCATGGGGACCGAAGAACGCCGTCAGAGCGCGTACCGCGACTTACCCTGGAGCGTTACTCGCCTGTACGACAACAGGGTCGTCGTGCGTGCTTCCACAATCTGCGCTGTCGCCTGCCAGTTCTGTTTCAGGCAACACGATGTCGCAGAACACCACGAACTCGAACGGAATGTGCAAAATGGAATTAAGTCGGCAATCGGATACGTGCGGAAGTGGAACATCGAGAATCCTCTTCGGCGAATCTCCGACGTCATTCTCTCAGGTGGTGACCCACTTTCCCTGGGCGACAAGGCGCTGGGAGAAATCCTAGCTGCCTTCAAAGCAATCGGAGGCGTTGAGTTAGTTCGCATCGACACGAAGTATCCGGCAGTTCTTCCGCAAAGAATCACACCGGAGCTCGTGCAACTTCTGCGCACATTCCAACCGATCATGATGAGCATCCACTTCACCCACCCGGGGGAGCTGTGCGCCGAAGTAAAGCGCGCATGCGACCTCTTGGCGGACAACGGGATCATGCTCGCATCGCATACACCACTCCTTCGCGGCGTCAACGATGACAGGGAAACGCTCAAGACTCTGTTCTGGAATGAGTTTGTTCAGATGCGGACAAGGCCTCACCTCCTTATCCACACGATCGATACGCCGGGAACCGGCCACTTCCGTGTGCCGCTTGAGCAAGGTCTCGACATCATGAGATTCTTGGAGGCGGATCTGAGCGGACCCGCACATCCGCTTTTCATCGTCTACAGCACGAAGGGGGGCGGGAAGATCCACTTACTACCGTCGCCGATTAAAAATCGCACCTCTGATGGATGGATGATGGACACCTGGGTTGGAGAGGAGTTCTATGCAGACCCAATCTAAGGCGCCCGCAGCTATCAAGGAGAAAATGGAGCCTGGACGAAAGCCCAGGCTCTTTCTATAGTCCGAAGTTGTTTTCTGGTGCCTCAAATGCTATAGTGCCGCGACATGAAAAACGCGGTCAAAATATCATCCGTAGACATGGATGCACGCAAGAACCTCGACCTCCGGCCGGGGGATACGGTGCGTGTCTGGCAGAAAATCGAAGAGAAGGGCAAGACCCGCCTTCAGGCATTCGAAGGTTTGGTACTTGCGCGCAAGCACGGCACCGAAGCAGGCGGCACTTTCACGGTGCGCCGCGTAGCCTCCGGCGTGGGCGTTGAGAAGATATTTCCCATCTACTCCCCGATGATAGACAAAATCGAGCTCGTGAAGCGCTCCCGCGTGCGCCGCGCAAAACTCTACTTCATCCGCGACAAAGTCGCCCGCGAAGCGCGCCGCCAATTGCGCCGTACGCGTATGATGGTCAATGTCTCCGGCGTGACGAAGATCGTTGCAAAGGAGGAGCCTGCAGCTGCCGAGACAGCAGAGGCTGGAGCGGAAGCAGAAACAAAAAGCGAGTAATTCGCCCGTCAGCGTGAGGTACCTCCTCCGGATTTGAAGATAGTCCGAATGTTAGCTATAGTGTGCGAGCAGTCGAGATGCCCGGGTGGAGAAATTGGTAGACTTTTATCCTTGAGGTGGATAAGCCCGTAAGGGCGTGCAGGTTCGAGTCCTGTCCCGGGCACATCAGAGATGCGAGCACCCCATAGGGGTGTTTTGCATTTCTGACCCCGGAGGACTCGAACCGAAGGCGCACGTCATCAACGAGTGAAGCGACTATGATGACTTAGCGTTTCGACCGAAGGAAGAGGCGAGTCCTGTCCCGGGCACAAAACTTGACTAGACAGAAGATACCGTGCATACAGCAGGGAGTTCAGTTGTTTGTGGGAGTATCGCGATGTACACAACAGTATCCGTCGTTTACGGGCTCGTGCTCCTAATCTTGGCACGCAACCTGAGAAAGCGGGGGATGGCTGGACCTGCATGCCTCCTAGTCGTTGTGGTAATTGCGGGTCTCGTCTACGGGATACTGCAAGACCTCGGCCTCTGGGGCGATTTGGTCAAGCGTCTTCCGACATGATTATGGCTCCGCATCCGGCGGAGCCATCGTTTTGCTATGATGTGTGCATGGCCCTCTTCACAGGCAAAGGCGACGACGGCTCGACCAAACTCTTTGACTCTGAGCCGGGCAAACGGGCAAGCAAGGCGAGCCCGATATTTGAATGCTTGGGAATGCTCGACGAGCTCAACACACTTGTCGGCTGGTGCAAGGCGGAATGTCCCGACAATCTCGTGACTCAGGAACAGAAAGTGAAGATGCTGCTCCACGATGTCCAGAATCACCTCTTTACGCTGCAGGCGGAAGTGGCCGGGGCACCCAAATCCATCCCACTTTCGAGCGTCGAAGCGCTCGGAGTCCTCATCAACCGCATTGAAGGCGAAATGCCGCCGATTAAAACATTCCTCGTGCCCGGGGGGACGGAACTTTCCTCGCGCCTTGATATTGCCCGCGCGGTCGCGCGCCGCGCGGAGCGCCGGCTTGTCACGCTGCATGAATCCGGTGAGCGTGAGGTGAGCGCGTCTAGCCGCGCATACGCCAATCGCTTGTCCTCGCTGCTCTATGCGCTTACGCGTCTGGTCAATAATCGCGCCGGAATTGTCGAGGACGCACCCGCATACAAGGATGTATGAAAGGACGTATGGCCCGTCGCTATATGCCGAAGAGTCTGGATGAGTTGGCGCAATGGTACATGCGCTACATTTCCCCGCTCGCGCTTATCGCCGGATTCTTCGCAGACAATCTTATTCTTCTGCGACGCGTGGACGTCTGGACGAGTAACGCACTTTTGTTCTCATACCTCGCGCTTGCAGCGGTAAGTATCGTCGTGTTGAATCTTATAACGACGGGCCGCATCCGCGCACGGTGGGTCCTCACTGTCACGCCGCTCATTCCCGTCGTCACGCAGTTTGCTTTTGGCGGACTCTTCTCGGGGTACCTTTCACTCTACAGTCGCAGCGCCAGTTTCCCGCTGACTTGGGTATTCGTAGTCATCGTTGCGGCTCTTCTCTTAGGCAACGAGCGTTTCGTCCGACAGTACATGAAATTTTCATTTCAGGTGTCGATGTTCTTTACCGTCCTTTTCTCATTCTTCATCTTTTTTCTTCCTGTCGTATTCCACCGGATAGGACCGTGGATGTTTGTGGGAAGCGGCGTAGCGAGCCTTGCTGTCATGGCATTGTTCCTTCGGCCGCTCTTCCTTGCCATGCCCGAGCTATTGAAACAGCGTACGCGTATCGCGCGGACCATCGCGGTTATATTCGTCGTCTTCAACATTCTCTATTTTTCCAACGCGATACCGCCCCTGCCTCTTGCGCTCAAAGCGGCCGGCGTGTATCACAGCGTCGAACGCAGACAGGACAATCTTTTCTATCTCGGCGGGGAGGCCGCGCCGTGGTACGGGAAGTATCTGCCATACGGCACGGTCTTTCACCATGCGCCCGGGCAGGTCGCATACGCGTTCAGTGCGGTCTTTGCACCCACGGGCATTTCCACCGTCATCCTCCACGAGTGGCAGCGCTACGACGCTGCGACCGATACGTGGTTGACGCATGCCACTGTCCGCTATCCCATCATCGGCGGGCGTGACGGCGGTTATCGCGGGTACTCGTACATAAAGGATATTTCGGAGGGGAAGTGGAGGGTTAACGTGATAACGCAATACGGTCAAATCATCGGGCGGATGTCGTTCACCGTTGTCGACGTGCCCACGCCAGTTGCTGTCGTCGAGAGGCAAAATTAGGCCCACTGCACCGGACGTAAAGTCGCACAATGGTGCCGAATTTGCTATAACTCAAGAGTTCGATGGCGGTTGTGGTGTAACGGTT
>MFKY01000032.1:0-754 GCA_001781175.1 Candidatus Kaiserbacteria bacterium RIFCSPHIGHO2_01_FULL_55_37 | reverse complement strand
TAACTCAAGAGTTCGATGGCGGTTGTGGTGTAACGGTTAACATTGGTGCTTGTGGAGCACTCGATTCGAGTTCAACTCTCGACAACCGCCCCCGTGAGTTTTTCAGGATTCGATTCCCTGCGGTCCGCCTGAGTGAAGAGAGGGTATAATAATGCCATGCTGACGTCCGCAACTGTCGGTCTCACTGAAAGGTGTATCGCCTAGAATATGGACATCACGCTCATCATTTGCGCTCACAATGAAGAATCGGTCATTGGGGAGACCATTGATGCTGCGAGAAAATACTCCCGGGGAAAATTCCGGGAAATCATCGTCGTCGATAACGCCTCTGTAGACCGCACGGCCGAGGTCGCCCGAGAGCACGGCGCGCGCGTCGTCTTTGAGCCGGAGAAGGGACTTCCGAGCGCACGCCAGTGCGGATTTGAGAATTCGGCGGGCGAGTATCTTGCGTATATTGATGCGGATACATTAATAACGCCGAAGTGGATAGACATCGTGGAAAAGACGTTTGCCGAGCGGCCGGACATTGTCTCGCTGAGCGGTCCGCGCCGCTACTTCGGCGCCGTTTGGTACCGCGTGTGGTTACTCAATGCGATGTGGTACGTATCACCACTGGGATACTACGTCGTGGGTTACATGATTTTGGGCGGCAACTTCGTGGTGAAGCGCTCAGCACTCGAAAAAATCGGCGGTTTCGACCGCACGATAAAGTTCTACGGAGAGGATACCGACCTCGCGCGCCGTCTCAGCAAAG
>MFKY01000031.1 GCA_001781175.1 Candidatus Kaiserbacteria bacterium RIFCSPHIGHO2_01_FULL_55_37 | reverse complement strand
TGAAAAGCGCAGCAGCAGGCAGCGGCAGCGCCGACAAAAAAGCGGTCGCGCGAATGCTCCACGCCCTCATGAAGATAGAAAAAGACATCGAGCACGACGACGAATACGACGCTATCGCCATCGCGGTTACGCACTTGGCTCGCTCACGTTCCGTATAGCTAAAACCCTCAAAAAAGACTACAATTGTCCGAACATGGCCGCTATCCGCCCCCTCCGGCGCATCAAAATCATTGTACGAGCTATCCCCACATGGCTCGAGGTGTCGTTCCTCATCGCCGCCATTGCGACACTCCTCATCCTCGGCGGCGGCATTATCTGGGCGACTTTTATGCCGATACCGGCAATAACGAATTTCGAGAACCGGCAGGTCGCGCAGTCCACCAAAATATTCGACCGCACCGGCAACATCGTCCTCTACGACGTACACGGCACGATGCGCCGCACCGCTGTACCTCTCGACGAGATAAGCCCGTACATCCAGAAGGCTTCCATCGCGGTCGAGGACTCTACCTTCTACGAGAACGTCGGATTCCGCCCGCTCTCGTTCATGCGCGCGGCCATGGCAAACGTCTTTTCCGGTTCGTACGCACAAGGAGGCTCCACTATCACGCAGCAAGTCGTAAAGAACGCGCTTCTCACGCAGGACAAGACAATCATCCGCAAAATAAAGGAGATCATCCTCGCCCTGCGTCTTACGCGCGTCTACACCAAAGACCAAATACTGAACACCTATCTGAACGAAACGGCATACGGCGGTACTATCTACGGCGTCGAGGAGGCGAGCCAGTACTTCTTCGGAGTGCCCGCGAAAGACGTTGACCTCGCGCAGGCCGCGTACCTCGCGGCTTTGCCACAGGCACCGACATATTACTCCCCTTACGGAAACCACCGCGAGGCCCTGGACTCGCGCAAAAATCTCGTGCTTAACCAGATGCGGGAAAATAATTTCATCACTCAGGAGGAGTACGACCAGGCCAAGAGCGAAGAGGTAAACTTCAACGACCCGAAGAACGCAGGCATCAAAGCTCCGCACTTCGTGTTCTTCATCCAGGAGTACCTCGAGCGGAAATACGGCGCCGACGCCGTGAACCAGAGAGGGCTCCATGTGGTAACCACGCTTGACTACTCTCTCCAACAAAAAGCCGAGGCAAGTGTCGCGAAGTTCGCGCCCGGTCTTCTTAAGAATCTGAACGCCTCGAATCAAGGGGTCGTGGCGATAGACCCGAAGACCGGTCAGATACTCGCCATGGTCGGCTCTAAGGGTTACTTCGACGACACCATCGACGGCAAAGTGAATGTCACGGTCGCGAACCGGCAACCGGGTTCGTCGTTCAAGCCGTTCGTCTATGCGACCGCCTTCACAAAAGGCTACACGCCCGACACGGTGGTTTTCGACCTCCCGACGCAGTTCTCTGCGGCGTGTGAGCCCACCGACGTCACGAACGGTGCTTACCCCTGCTACGCTCCCACCAACTTCGACGGAGGTTTCGAGGGTCCCATGAAATTACGCGACGCGCTCGCCCGTTCCGAAAACATTCCCGCTGTTAAGGTGCTCTACCTCGCGGGTATCCAAGAGTCCATAGACACGGCGGAAAAGCTCGGGATTACGACCCTCACGGAACCCGCAAACCACTACGGTCTTACGCTTGTACTCGGAGGCGGGGGTGTCAACCTTTTGGAGATGACCGGCGCGTACAGCGTCTTTGCGAACGACGGTGTCAGGAATCCTCCGACCGGAATATTGCGCGTGGAAGATACCACCGGGAATGTACTTGAGACGTACCAGCAACAAAGCATGCCGGTCCTTGAGCCCCGCGTCACGCGACTCCTCAACGACATCTTGTCGGACAACGTTGCGCGATCACCGGAATTCGGACTCAACTCGCCGCTACACTTCCCCGGTTACGATGTCGCGGTCAAGACCGGAACAACCAACGATTTTCGCGATGCGTGGATCATAGGATATTCGCCGAGTATCGCTATCGGAGCATGGACGGGCAACAACGACAACTCGTCGATGGTGAAGAATCCGGCATCCTTCATCGTCGCTCCGATGTGGCACGATTTCATGGTGGAAGCGCTCTCAAAATATTCGTCCCCCTCGGACACTTTCCCCGCTCCCAGCCCCGACCCCGACATCGCGACAATGCCGCCGGTGTTGACCGGAAATTTGAACACCGATCCGTCACAGGGCATTCACGAAATCCTCTACTGGGTGGACAAGGATAACCCGCGCGGGGGGCGTCCGGCCAATCCGGCAAGCGACCCGCAATTCGCATACTGGGAATACCCGGTGCTGCTTTGGGCGAGCCAGCAGACGGGTCTCGGGACAAGTACCGTAATTGAAACACTTGCGGACGCACCTACGTCTTCAGGGCTCCGTATCGTATCCCCGCACGTGGGAGAAGTGGTCAACTTCGGCGTTGCCCCTCTATTTGCCGCAGAGCCGTCAAATCCGCAGACTGTGCTCAACGTTTCCTACTACGCCAACGGTGCGCTCGTGGGTGTCTCGGGCCAACCGCCCTACCTCGTGTCCTACCGGCCGGCAGCGCCGGGCAGCGTGACCCTACGCGCCGTGGCAAAACACTCCGACGGGCGGGAGGAGGAGGAGACCATCGTCTTCACGGTCCGGTAGACTACCTGTTGAGCGGCATCACGAGATAGGTGAACGACGGGTCGGAAACCCCGCTGATAACAAGCGGACGCCCCGCTCCGGCAAACCCGAAAACAATAGAATCCGACTCAACAACAGAGAGGCAGTCCGCGAGGTAACCGATGTGGAAATTGATATCAAGGTCTTCGCCGGAGATGGCGGCGTCTATCGAGTCCGACATTTCCCCCACTTCCGCGCTACGCGCGGTCGCGCTGAATACCTTACGTTTCGGATAGATATGCAAACCGACATGTTGGTCGTTGCCGGAAAATACGCGTGCCTTGCGTAGCATTTCCGCAAAGTCGTTCTTGAGGACAGTGGCTTCTGTTTCAAACTTTTTCGGCATGATTTCTTTGTAATTCGGGAACGTACCGTCAACGACCCTCGAAACATACCGCACGCCGTCCGCCGACACCGACATCTGCGAATCGTCCGCCGAGAGTTGAACCTCATCGTTCCCGATACGCTCGAGCACGTGAGCAAGCTCTAACGCATGCTTGAGCGGGATAAGTAGGTCTGTCTCGTTTTTACTTTTAACACCGTTGATGGTCTTCTCGGCGAGACGGAAGGAGTCTGTCGCCACACAAACGATCGAACCAGGTCTCACAGAAACGTAAACACTCCCCAACTCAGGGCGGATCATCGACGGGGACGCTGCATACGAAACGGACTGGACCCCCCGCATAAGTTCCTCTCTGGAGATAGTTATGCCCTTCGTATCCGTACCGGATCCTAGAGCGGGAAACTCCTCGTGTGGAATGGCTTTTATGAGAGTTCTTGTGCCGCGCGACTCGATAACCAGATTTCCGTCCTCCGTCTTGAATATAATTTTCTCTCCGGAAATAGACTTTAACGTTTGGGATAGTACCGCCGCGGAAACCGCCACCATCCCCTTATCCTCAACATCACAAGGGATCGAGATTTCAATCCCCGCCTCCAAATTTGTCGCCCGCACAACCATTTCCCCCTTCGAAGAACCGCCGGCCTCAAGAAGTACGCACGAGAGAACGGGAAGAGTCTCTTTTTTCCCGGTCACTCTTTCCGCGAGTTGTACCGCGTTCAATATTTTTTCTTTTGTTGTTGTTATTTTCATATTACTTATTTATATTAAATACTATTACTACTATTAGTGTTGTGGATAGTGGGGAGAAACGTTTTTCATGTTGAAGGAAGGGGGTTTTTGAGTGTTGTGGCGTGTTGATAGGATTTAAGTGATGGTGGTACAGGATGTTGGTAGGAGAAATTATTTATTACTTGTTGTGGATAAGTTGGATGTTGTGCGGGAGTAGTTCACACGCTGTGCACACGGCTACGCGTGAATGAGTGTGCGGATATGTTCGAGCTCTTGTTCGAGCGAAGGATTTGATTTGATCTCCTCTTTTATCTTTTCACACGAGTGAATGACCGTTGTGTGGTCGCGCCCCCCCAACTTTTCTCCGATTGACGGGTACGAGACGCTGAACTCCTCGCGCAGCATGTACATGATAATTTGCCGCGGCTTCACAACCTCCTTTTTCCGGGTTTTTTCGTAGATGCTCTTTTCGGGGATATCGTAGTACGCCGAAATACGGCGCACGACCTCGTCCACGGAAACTCCCCTGTTGGGCTTCACGTTGTGCTTGATAAGCGCACGGACGTCGGCCTGGGTGACTGTTTTTCCCTTCAGCTGGGATTTACAAACAATCATGTTGAGCACTCCTTCCAGTTCGCGTATGTTTCCGCGTAAGTTTTCAGCGATATATTGGATGATGTCTTCGGGGATGGAAAAGCCGTGTTGCTCGATTTTGGCCCGGATTATAGCCACACGCGACTCCATATCGGGCTCCGGGATCTCCGCGATCATACCGGCGCCGAAGCGTCCCTTCAGGCGCTCTTCGAGCCCAGGTAAGAGGGCGGGGTGTTTGTCGCTCGAGAATACTATTTGCTTGTTGTTGTCCCGCATCGCGTTGAACAAGTGGAAGAGTTCTTCCTGTGTTTTTTCGGTATTAGCGATGAACTGGACGTCGTCCATGATGAGTACGTCGTATTGTCGGTACTGGTCTTTGAAGTTGTTCGCGTGCCCGGCGCGGACGGCGTTGATGTAGTCGATGGAGAAGCGCTCGGATGTGACGTAAAGGACTTTTTTGTTCGCGTGCCCTTTTTTAAAGTAATTCCCTACAGCCTGTATGAGGTGCGTCTTGCCGTGGCCGGTCTGTCCGTAAATAAACAGAGGATTATAGGCGAGGCCCGGTCGCTCGAGGATCGCTTTTGCTGCGGCGTGCGCAAGTTCATTGAACGGGCCGACGACGAACGTCTCAAACGTGTACCGCGGGTTCAAATTATCGCGTTTGTCGATGTATAAACTGCCCAGGTCGAGCGACGTATTCTCTTGCGCCTGCGGCCGCGGCAACTTTCGCTCTGCCGGAGCCGCCGCGGAGCGGTGGACGGCGTACTCAACGGTCCTGATTGAGCTGTCGAGACCGCGGAGCGCCTTGATGATAAGCTTGTGATGCTTCTCCATAAGCCATTCTTTGACGATTTTAGAAGGAACGGCGACGTGAACGATGTTGCCGTCGCGGCTCGCGATGTCTGTATTGCGGAACCAGGTACGAAAAGAGGCTTCAGACGTGCCCAGCTCTATTTGCACGAGCGCGTTCTGCCATAGTTCACGGTTACTCATAGGAGAATTAGTCATGCGCCATCAAGCCTGCGTATTATACGCGGCGAGGTCTGCTCCGTAAGCTTGACGCTTGGCCGCACTGGTGTTCATAAGGTGTGGATAGGGTGGGGAGAACGGTTTCGCGCGGAATTTCTCTCGCAGGGTCGCTGTCTGCCGCTGCTGCGGCAGCGCTGACTCTCGGCCCGTCGGCCTGCGAGACACCCCGCAAGAGAAATTCCGCGCTCAACAAGGAGTTGAAATAAAGAAAAAAGCGGGTATAGTGGTGCGCATGTCTACAAAACGAAACTGGCAGCCGAAGAAACGCAAGCGTGTACGTACGCACGGTTTCCTGGCGCGTTCGGCAAGCACCTCGGGCAAAAAAGTCTTACGCCGCCGCCGCCAGAAGGGCCGCGCGAAGCTCACTGTTTAGAAAAATAATGAGCACGGCGAATATATTTTTCTTAACCCAACACCTTTCGCGAAAGGTGCTGGGTGTAAGATTTTGTAAACTCACGGTGTTCACTAACAAAACCTAACATGCCAAAAAAGTATCGGCTCTCGCGTGCCGACTGGCTCCGGTTACCCCGGCCAGCCCGTCGCGTCCACGGAAGTTACTTTTCTATATCCGTAGTTCCCTTCCCTCCTCTTGGGGGGCCGCGTGTCGCATTGGTGGTCCCAAAAAAAATCGCTAGACGTGCAGTCGACCGCAACAGGATAGAGCGCAGATGCCGTGAGGCGCTCCGCCCGCTCATAAAAAACATACAAAAGCCGGTGGCGTTCATCTTTCATGCGAAGCGTGAGGCCCAGGAGGCGTCCTACGCTGAAGTGGCGCTCGATGTCGGCAAGCTGTTGAGGAGTCTTGATGCGCAGGACACACCCCGCTAGAGGCTACCTAAAATTTTCTTCCTCAAACTCGGCGGTATGTAGAGGCCTTTGCCTCCGTTGCCTCTAACGGGGTACAATGCCTGCACCATGATCTCACAAATTTTCCGCGCCGCGGTATACGACCCGCTCTACAACGGGCTTACTTTTTTTGTCGGCGTTATTCCTTCGCACGACATGGGCCTCGCGATTGTCGCGCTCACGATTGTGGTGCGGATAGTCATTTTCCCCTTATCGAGCCGCGCTATCAAAGCGCAGATGGCGATGAAAAAAGTCGCTCCCGAGATCGAACTTATCAAAGCAAAGTATAAAGATCAGCGGGAGGAACAAGGCCGGGCGATATTCGCGCTGTATAAAGAGCGTGGTGTGCATCCGTTCTCAAGCATCGGTCTTGTGCTCATCCAGTTTCCCGTGCTTATCGGCCTCTATTGGGTGTTTTATGCGGGCGGGTTCCCGGAGGTCGACACGTCACTGCTCTATTCGTTCGTCCACGTTCCGACGTCGGTGAACATGGAGTTTCTCGGCATACTTGATATGTCAAAGCGGAGCGTTATTCTCGCCGTGCTAGCGGCCGTCACGCAATTTATCTACACGCGCCTTTCGATGGGCCCGCGGCAAAAAGTACTCGAATCCAGTCCGGTCGAGGCGTCACTCTCCGGCGATATGGCGAAAAGTTTTGATTTCCAGGCGCGGTATATGCTCCCCGCACTCATCGGAGTCATAGCGTACACCATTCCTTCGGCGGCTCCGCTCTACTGGGTAACGAGCAATGTGTTCATGATACTTCAGGAGTATGCGTCCGGTAGGCGTTTCGGTCCAAAAGACTAGATTTTGGACGGCAAGGGGCTCTGTGGTAGAGTCTCCCAATGGACCCCGTTAGAAGCTTGTCAAAATATCTTCTGACAGACCTTTTTACCGGCCATATTTCAATATCGTATGGCTTCTAACGGGGTGGAGAAAGTCGGAATTATCCTCAAAGAACTGTTGGCGGCACTCGGTGTTCCCTACGCGAGCATCGAACAGAGTTCAGTTGCCGGGCAGGAGGTATTCTCTATTCGCACCAGCGACGACGCCCGCGCGCTCATCGGGGTGCGTGGTGATACGGTGTACGCGATTGATTATCTGGTCAAGAAAATCTATGAGAACCGGATGCCCGCGGTCGCCGAAGGAGAAACACCCGAACGGACCCCCATGTTTCTCGTCGACGTGAACGACTACCGCACCAAACAGATAAAAGACCTGCAGGCCAAAGCTCTTATGATGGCCGAGCGTGCGCGAAGTTTCCAATACGACGTCGAGCTCTCTCCAATGAGCTCCTACGAGCGGCTCATAGTTCATACCACATTACAAGGGGCAGCGAACGTGAAAACAGAGTCTCAGGGGGAGGGGCGGAACCGCCGCGTCGTCATTAAGTATTCGGCGGAGTGAAGACCGGTAGAAGTCGTCCAAAAAAAGACGTTCGCATCCGCCGGCCCGTCAGGGAGAGTTGAAAAGATAGGAGCCGTCATTGCTTACGTCGCTACTCCCCCCCGAGGAGCCCGAAGACTGCGGCGCGGATTGTTGCACCGGCGTGATTTTCTTGAGAGCGTTCAGCTTTATGATGTCGGGGTTAATTTGGTAGAGGATGAGGTATATAGAGAGCAATAGCAGGAGTCCGAGCGTGACATCCTGGATGATGACCTTCGCGGCGCCCTTCTGGCTCCACATGTCGGATTCACCCATGTAGAGGTACCCCGCGTAGGCAAGACGGAGGACCGCGGCGATTGCGCCGATTGCGATGCCGAACTTGAAGAGTCCGTTTATAAAGCCGGCGAAGTTTTGGTCTCCGTACAGCTGGCCGAGTTTTGAGCCTCCCGGGGTCTGTGCGAGCGGGACGAAATCGTTGGCGGCGTGCACGACGACGGGTGCGATAGCGACGTACATGTCAACACACGCGAGTGCCGCGAGCAGGGCAAGGAACGTATACCGTGCGGAGGAATGCCTGTCCATATTATTTTGCCAGGCGCAGAAGCCAGAGAGATTTATCGGCGGCGTTCGTAAACGCGACAAAGTTTCCGGCGTCGTCTATTACCATATTCTCAATATCTACCGGAGTATTTGACGGGGGTGTATACACGAGTTCCGCGGTCCCGGCACCGGCATCTACCCTCCAGAGCGTGTCGGCGGAGTGTGTCCCTCCTCGGTACCACTCGTCAAGGAAGTTCTGCGCGGGTTGGCCCTGCGGTACGCCGCAGTACGCAATGAGTTCCTTGCCCGCTGTGCCCGAAGAAGCCTTGGCGGAGGCGGGGGCCCATGCGCACTTGTCCGCGACAGTCCGTATCGGGAGTTGCACCGCGGTCGCGTTTTCGGCCGTTTGTACGAACAGTTTCAGAGCACCAGGCGTGGACTGTCCCCAAAGCACGGCACTTGGCGCACTTTTCGCCAAGGCGGGCCGCACACGGATGGTGAGCCCGGGGACGGGTCCAAGGAGCCGGCTGAGTACCCCGTCTTTCTTGAGCTCGTAGGCATAGCCGGGAACACCGTCTGCCGCTGCTTGCGCGAGGATGATGCGTCCGTCTTGAAGAACGGTCGGCCGCCAGCTCACTATCACCGAACCGAAGATGTTCTTTTGCTTCTGACCGTTCCACTCGGAACTCACTCCGATGGCACCGCCGGGGCCCCTCAGGATATAGAAAATGGCGCCGGATACAGGATGTGCGGACATGCTCACGATGTTTTTCGTGAGGCCGGAACCCGTAAGCGTGCGGGCGGAAGAACCCGTCGTTGTGTCGGTGGTGGTCGAGATTGTGCCGGCGAACGTTGTAATGTTGCCCGCGGTATCCAGGGAGCGCTCAAAGACGTGACCCGTCTCCGTGAGGAACGCTTCGTATATTTTTGGCATCAAGGTATTGGTGAGTCGCATAATCTGTCCCGTCCGCGGATCGGCTTCGAGTACATAGCCGGTCGCCCGCTCCACGTACCGCAACCGGACGTCATTGCCGCTTCCGGCGAATATTTGCCCGGCGACCGGTTTGGCGTCTACCTGCCACAATTGAGCCGGACTTTTTCCGTTCCTCGTGCCATCTTGCGCGTCTCGCAGCGTCCGGTCAGCTGAAGGAAACGGGTCCGGCTTGTCAGGGGTACTGCCGTAAGGGTCCCCGAGCGGTATCGCCGCTCCGAATCCCTTCGCGGCGCCCTCCGCCTTGAGGGTATTCGTTTGCGAACGTAAGAAAAAGTACCATCCGGCGAGCCCTCCTAAAACAAGAACGAGCACGACGGTGAGGATATATTCAATGATAGTCTGCATTTTCATGTTAGATTTTTTTAGCGAGTGCTAGCGAGCTTAGAAAACCTACACCCAGCACCTTTCGCGAAAGGTGCTGGGTAAAGAATATGTAATTCGCTTTGCTCATAACGTCTTCTTTATTGGTTGCCGGAGCGAAACTGGTCGGCCACGCCTCCGCCCGAGGAAAAGGTGACGTTCCATCCGCCCTTCGCTTCGAGGGAGTAATTGGTCGCGTGAGTCACTTCGAGTTGGATGAGCGCGATACCGCTCGAGTTTTCTGCGTTGATCGTGATTTTGTCCGGAGTTGCGGAGTTCGTCACAACGGCCGCCGTGTTGACATGCCACGCGAAATCAAGTGCCGGGTCATGCAGGGTCGTCACGGGCGCGAAAAAAGGTACCGCCGCGAACGTCATTTCCGTCCCGGGGACGAATGCGGACGCACCGAGCGCGCGATGGTACAGTACCCCGTTAAGGGGATGGTCTTCATAGAGAGCGAGTACGGGCTCATACGCCGAGAACGACACCGATGACGTGTGCGAAAGGGCGCCGTCCGCACTTCGCGCTTCGACGGATATCGTATCGATGCCATACAGATGCTCAACCGGGATGGTTGCTTCCGACCTGCCCATTCCCGAAATACTTCCCAAGATCACGTCATTACGCCTCCACGTGTAGATAAGCGAAGATGCGGACACCTGTTTGCCCGCCCGCCTGAAGACCGGCAGTGCCTGAACGTGAAGGTTTGTACCGACCGACGCACGCGGCCTGCCGCGATAAAACGGAGGGACGTAGGAGTCGGAATCAACGAGCAGATCAAGCTCCGTGGGGATGATAACCGCCTGTGCTGACGTGGTGGTCCCGTCCGATGCTGTCGCCGTGACCGAGATCTGCGTCTCGGTGCCGAGGGCGCCTACTTTTACCGGCGTTGAGTCGACCCCCTTTCCCTGCGCGACCGTCTTCCCGTTCACCTGCCACACGATGTCGCTGTCTGAGACGCCGTCGGAAGTGCCGCGCACGGACAATCGTACGGTGTCGCCGGGGCTTGGTGATACGGGAGAGTAAGTGAGCAGTATCGTACCGCCCGTTCCGGGCAGAGACGACTGTGCGTGGGCGGGGAGCGCGAAAAAGAAAATGCTCACGGCAAGGAGCGCGACTACAATCACCCGGGCGGCCGGTAAGTGTCCGGACCGAAACGCGATTGGAATAGTGCGCCAAGCCATCACGACATTATACTCCGTACGAGCGCCGCAACGCGCGGTGCGGCCGTCAAGAACAGGGCGTAAGCGAACCATCCGGGCAAAAGTGCGCCGAGACCGGGAGCAAATTCTGCTACAAGCGTAAGCCACCCTGCCACCGCACGCTTGCCGGACAGCATGGAAACTCCATTGTGATGGAGAACAACGCCAAAAATGAGCCACGCGAGCGGCGTCAACAGGAGCGGGTTCAGAACGAACCCTATGTATATGAAGTCAAGAAAAAGCCCGGCGGCGTCAACAATCACGCCGACGAACATTAAGACAAGACCACCACCGATTGAAAGTGTCCCCTCTCCCGACTGCGTACCGGGCGGGATTTTAGGACCTGTCGGCCCCAGCGAACGACGGAGTGGTATCCGGGGTCCGGTAGGTCCGGTACGAGAGACCTCTTCGGGGCCTTCATAAAACATATGCGTACTATATCACCGGTCTCTTCGGGCGGGTTGCCGTTTATACGGGCGTTTCAGGCGGAGCTCCCGCTGCCATCGCATTGCCGCCCTGCCCGGCGGCGGGCGCTTCAGACGCATTGAAATTTACCGCAGCGGATTGCATGCGGGCGGCTTGCTCTGCGGCACCTGCGGCGACCTCAGCGGTGCCCGGTCCGCCCTCGCTCGCCGCGGCGAGGTCCTGCTTTGCTTTTTTGATGGCGAGTATCTGGGAAGGATCCGATGTGATTATCTGGTCCTCCGTGTACGAGGCGATGATTTTGATGGCGACGTGCTTTAGTCCCGCGAAAAAGATGCCCTCTCCCACGTCGGACTCCAGGAGCAGGTACTTTTCTTCGTCCGAGAGTTTGAACGTCTGCTGCACGAGGTCAACCGATGTCGGCGATTGACGCAAGAGCATCTGAATAGAAGAGTTGGTAATCATCGGGATGCCATAGGGCGAGTTCAAGAAGTCGGAGACGTCTTGGGTGATGGTCGATATGCCGAGGAAGTATTTGCGCCCGCGTTTCGCGATGGAGAAAAGAAACGACGCCGTGTCTTCCGAGCGCATCATCCACCATGCCTCGTCGATGACGAGTAAGCGCTTGCGCAATTCTTTGCGTACCGCATTCCAAATGTGGTGCGTGATGATGTACATTGCGACCGGCTTCAGGTCGTCTTCCATGTCGCGCACCGAGAACACGATGAGTTTCTTGTTCATGTCCACGTTGGTCGGCCGGTTCATGAATCCCGCCCACGTGCCCTTCGTGTATTTCGACAATCGCGCGACCAGGCTCTCGCTCCCTTCCATACCTGAGAGCACGAGTTCGAAGTCGGAGAGGAGCGGCGGTTCGACGAGGGCGAAATTCGCATCCGCAGTGATGTCTTTGAGCGCGTAGGTCTCGGTGATGGCGCGGTCGATGACCGCGTCTTCCTCCGGCGTGAGACCTCCCAACATGATGCGGAAGAGTCCGACAAGCGTGATGATGTTGT
The DNA here is from genome assembly GCA_001781175.1 of Candidatus Kaiserbacteria bacterium RIFCSPHIGHO2_01_FULL_55_37. Lineage (GTDB taxonomy): Bacteria > Patescibacteriota > Minisyncoccia > Phycocordibacterales > UBA2100 > UBA10103. Next base: position 14,191 of record MFKY01000031.1, on the reverse strand, counting down.
TGCGCAGAACATCCGAAGGATTCTCATCTTCGCGCGGGATGGCGAGATCGAACGGATTGATGTGGTGTTCGGACGAGAGCGAAATATTGAAGTAACGTCCGCCTACCGTCTCGGCGAGGTATTCGTACTCGCGCTCGGGGTCGATGACGATGACCTCGGTATCAAACATAAGGCTGCGGAGTATCTCGAGTTTGGTGCAATACGATTTGCCGGCGCCGGATTTCGCAAAGGTCACGGAATTGTAGTTCTCGAGGGAGAATCGGTCGAAAAGAATGAGCGATGAGTTGTGGCGGTTGATGCCGTAGAGGATGCCGCGGTCCGACGTGAGGTCGAAGGAGATGAACGGGAATATGGACGAAAGAGGGGCGGAGTTTAATTTCGTATGCACATTCAGCTCGTCGGTCGCTATCGGAAGCACGCTCCGGAACCCCTGCTCCTGCTGGAAAAGCGCGGGGCGGATGTACACAAGGCGCGACTCGAGAATGGAGCGCACTTCGGTCTCGACTTTATCTATCTCCTCGCGCGTACTGCCGTAGATGGTGAGATACAATCCGACCTCAAAAATGCGCTCCTGCGCCTGCTGCAAAGAGTCGCGCAACTGTTCGAGGTCGGAGTACGCCGTGTCGAGCATCGGGTCCCGCACCATTCCCTTTTGCTCGCGCGTAGATATCTGGCTCTGCACCTCAGCGACCTTTTTCTGGAATTTGCGCAACATCTCGTTGGTGTCCATCGGGTGGACGAATATGGAAATGTCGATGACTTTGTCCATGTTGATGATGGGAGCGAACCAGCCCGTCGTCAAAAAGCGCGGGTACGAGATGACGAAGAAGGTGCGCGCGATTTTTTCTCCGAGGTCCAGCTCGCGGGAATTGACGCGCAATGCATGCGGCGCGATGACGTCCTGGAGGTCCAGAATACCCGATTTGTATATCTCTTCGGGGAGAACCGGAAGCACGTTGGGACTCTCGACGGGCTTCTTTTTTGTGAATATATCTAATAGCGCCATACGGTTATTTTTGGAGCGGCATCGGCTTGCCCTCTTCGCCCGGATTGAACAGCTTGTAGAGAAGCTCGATGGCCTCCTCGGTGCCGAGTTGCACGGTGCGCACGCCGGTACGCACAAGACCCTGCTGCACGATTGAGACCCGCTGTTCAAGCTGCGTGACCTGCTCTTCGTAGGTTCTGTTGGACTCCTCTGTGTTCGCTCCCTTCTTCCCGAACGGCAGCTTCGACAGGATGCCTGTCTTCCGGATGTTTACCGTCGGCGAGTAAGGCACCGCGAGGAAGAAGTTCTTGGTCATGATGTTGGCGGCCTCGGTGAAACTCTTCACGAATTGGATGTACTCGCGTATCTGGATACGCATAAGGTCGTCGAGTTGCTCTTTGTACGCGGCCTCGAGAGTCGCGACGTAGGGCCGGATGTCGAGCATGCGCGACTGCACGAATATCTGTACGGAGAAGTCGAGCGAGTTGAGGAAATTCTGGAACTGCATGATGAACGCGGTCTGCTCGTCTTCCGATTTGAGCGCGAAGTTGAGGGATGACGCGAGGAGAATCGCGCGCAGGCTACCGTCTTTGAGAATGACGACACCATCGCGCACCTCGGAGACCGGGAGGAATTCCTGTGTCGAGCGCGCGCTCGCGCGCGGACCCTTATCTGTTGCTTGTGTAGGCATACTAATTGTTGACCACGTCCTTGGCGGTCCTTATCGGGGCTACGATATTCTCCCGCGTCCGTATCACCTGCCGCTCGTCTTCGGTCGCCACACCGGCGGCGATGCGCTCTTTGATGTCGAGGCTCCACGATAGCTCATGTAGTTTGCTTTCGGAAAGTTTGGGCACATAGACGTCGGCACGGCTCCCGGCTAGCGCTACTACGGTAGCCGGTGCCGCGGCGCTCTTTTTGTGCACGTTGTTCCACAGGTAGAGCTTGCTGCGGATGAGGAAGAAGAAACCGTTCTCGAGACCGACGATGAACGGCCGGCCGTTGAGCTGAAAGAACGCAAGACCTGCCCCGAGTCCGGCGACGACGGCTATCAGGGGTCCCGCAACGTAGATAGGAAGGACGCGCCATAAAATGTATGAGGCGCCGAGGGCTCCCCCGACATAAATGAATTGCTTGAAGGTCAATGGGCCGAATATTTTGTCTTCCACTTCTATAAACTGCGGTACTTGAAATTGCATAAGGCTGGCTTGTAGCTTGTAGCTTGTAGCTTACAGAAAAAAGCCAAGCACAAAACTATCGAAGCCCTTTAATCATAGCATGCAACATTTTACTAACCTCAGTTATGAGGCTCCGTGCATGTTCATATTAAAGACCGTTGCAGAATGAAAGCCTCTGCGCGATTACAAGTTGTGTATCAAGTTCTGCCAACGACCCGTGGGCGATATGAAGGAAGTGCGCAAAATCCGCTCTGGTGCCGCGCCGTCTCCCTTCCGCGATGTTAGAAGGAACGGAAACTGCAGCTCGTCGCATCTGCGAAGTAATCCCATAGATCTCTCGCTGGGGAAACTTCTCCGTGAGTCTGTAGACAGCGACCGAGAGGTCGACGGCTTTCTGCCACACAAGGAGTTCTTCTGGGGAGGATACGGTGGTACTCATATACGCGGTTTAATGGCTACAAGCTACCAGCTATCAAGCTGCAAGCCTTCCGTTCACGCCGGTGGCTCGCGGTACGGGTCGTCTTCAACGGATTTGCGCGCGGTACTCGCCTCACCCGCTTTGTACGCAGCCGATATCGGAGCGCGTTCAATCGTTCCGGTGCGCGGAGCGGCAGGCGGCGTCGCGGGCAATACCGTCGGGAGTGCGGCAGGTGCGGGAAGGTCGCCGCTACTGAGTATCTGCGTCCGTGCAGCTTCTACGCCGCTTGTCTCCGCAGCCTTCGCATCCGGATGTTCGAGCTCCCGCTCCAGCTCTTCACGTATCGGCTCGAATACGATTTTCGAGATGTCTGCGGCGAGCTCCGCTGCCACTTCTTGAGACACTCCGAGCTGGCTCCGGATGTTCTTTGCTAAGTCCTCCGGCTGCTGGAAGCCGAGGAGCGCGAGCATCACTTCGTTCTCGAGTGATTGCCACTGGTCGAGGTGAAGCTTATGACCATCAGCGAGCTCGCGGAGATGCTTATCGATGTCCGCAGTAGCGACCGCCTTCTGAACAACGCCTGGCAACTGCGACAGACGCTCTTTCATCAATGCGTCAAGTTCCTGTTGTTTTGTGTTCGTATCCATACTTTCTACTAAATACTAGGTGGTCGTAAGGGGTGCTGCCGGCGGCGTACTTCCTCCTGAGCTTTCCATTTGGGCCTTCAACGCTTTGAGAATATCTCCGCCCTGCTTCTTCTCCCGGACATGATCTTCCACAAGACTTCTCGCGAGCTTCGACGCGTGGTCGTTCGTGGGGGATTCGCCCAATGCTCGCGGAATAATATTCGTCTTCCGCCGATGCGCGATTTGTTCGGCGGTCGTGGCGGCGACTTTCCCGGAGGCAGAACCCCGTTCGTTTAAGATGGCATCCGTCTGGTCCTTGATTGCTTTGGCTGCCGTATCATTGTCCTCGTAGTCGGCGAACGTTTTGTTTAGTTTCTTGAGTTCATCGGTATGTTCCTTAATTTTGTCGAGCACGGGCGCTTCGAGGTCCTTTATGCCTTTCTGTGCCACTGCGATTTTATCCTCTTCCTTTCTCAAGTCGGCCTTGTGCTCAGCCATGCGCGTTTTTATCTCATCGTCCGAATTTCCGGTATTTATCATTCGTTTTATTTCAGCGGCCTGTGTCTTTTGCATGACATCAACACGGCCCTGGGCGACCTTCTCGTCATCTTGGTGTTCCTTATACTCAGGTGTTTCCTTGGTCGCCTTCAGCGTCGCTTCTGCAACCTCAAGCTGCCTTTGTCTCGCGTCCCGCGCTTCTTTCGCGTCAGCCTGCTCGTTGCGGTGCCGCCTCCTTACCTCCGCTTCGACTTCAGGGCGCATCTTCTCCTTGTCCTTGTCAGTGACCAGCGCAGCTTTCTCAGCTCGAGCGGCTGCATCCTTCGCGATCTTGTCTGCTTTTGCGCCGTAGCTTTCCGATTTTCCACCCATTGCAAAGCCGGCAACGCCGAGCTCTTTCATAACGTTTTGGCCGACCTTAGTTTCAAACGGATTAACTTTGCTGGTCCTCAGTTCTTCCAATTTGTTCGCCTTTTGTTCGAGGGCGGCCAGTTCCTGTTGGGTCTTCATTCCCATAGCAGTTGCACGGCGTTGCGAGCTTGGCGTCAACTTGTCGAACTTGTCCTTCTCAAGCCACGCACTGGCGCGCGACGCCCTGAGTTTCGCTTCTCCCAGATTTTTCTTGACGCCCTCTTGCCGGTTGGCTGCCACCCTGCTCACCATGTTGCGCCCTCTGTTCCACAGGAAGCTTCCCCCGACGGCGAACGGCGTTGACGTTACAGCCTTCGCATAACTGAACCCACCTATCTTGCTGGACCACTTGCTGGAGATGCTGAAGGTCGCATAAAGCATGCCGAGTACGAGCAGGTACATAAATATCGCCTCCGTGTTGGAGCCGCCGGCCGGGTCCGAAAGCGCGGCACCCAGCGTCGCCTTGTACGTACCCTTCATCGCGTACGATACATTCAACGTCACCCACAAGAGAATCATGATTATCGGCGCGAACATCGTGCACCAGATGAGCGAGCTTTTCCACGCGGTCCATCCGTAGCTGCTCCCACCCCAATCCGGTATGAGATAGCTCCCTACCGCGATTGCCGAGGTGATGAGGAGGAATATGAGCATAATCATACGCGAGATGAGTAGGAAAGAGCCGTAGAAAAGCACGACGGCAGCGCCCAGCAATACGAGTGTAAGGAGTATTCCGTGTCCGAGCGCAGCCCATCCGCTGTCTTTTGCCAAGGCGGTGTCGCTGACCGTTTTCCAGGTCTTCGCGGCTGTCTGGACGCCAAGCAGGTACATAAACTGGTCAGCGATGCCGTACTGCGTCGTCGCTCCGCCGGTCGTTGCGCTCGCACTAGTACCGCCGAGTTGAGCGGCGTTGTATATCTGGGCGGCGACGTAGTTGGACGCGTCTATGACCATTTTCGTGCCGAGCAAACTGAAGTTGAGAAGCACGGCGACGATGAGGACATTTGCCACCATTTTTTTCTGCCCGAACTCCTTGAGCCCGAGAATGATGGAGATAGCTACGAACGTGAATATGCCGATTATTAGAATATTGGCGATGTCGCGGAAGGCTGTCCACGCGGTCTCCACCGCGACTTTTATCGTCCCGTAGAGAGCTCCGAATTGAATAACCGTATGGGTTATCAGCCAATCAAACAGAAGCGCCGCGAGTGAGAGAATTATCGTGGCGATATAGACGAGAGCCGCACCTATAGCGGACATTCCGTAGAACCATATGAGTTTCGGCAAGCTCACAAGACAACTAATGACGCCGTCGCACACTGCAGGGCTTATCTCTTTTGATGCGGCGTCGCCTTCCGCCGCTTGTACAACGTTCACGTGAAGTGTCGGTGCACCTGCGCGCGAGTAGTCCGCGACAAGCGGGATACACACGATGAACAGCGCGATGAGTATCGGGGATATTCTCAACAAGGTGCTCCACATACTCATGGTTTGGGACAAGCAGACTGCAGCGGGTTGTTCTTATCCCAGCATTTCTTCCACGCGTCGAGGACCTCTGCCTCGTTTACATTGCACCATCCCTTGCCGGGCTGAAGCGGCTTCCCGTTCGCCCAATCTTTGATAGTGGTCGCGACGAGGCCGGTGTCCGGGTCAAGCATCACCGCCTGCACACTTTCCGACTCTTTGATAACGCCGCTCGGACCGTCGACGTCCGGCGGAATATGCACAAGCCCCTTCGCGACCAGGTTGCTGAACTGAATAGCCGCGATGCGTTGGGCGTCGGTCGAGCCGGTACTCACACTGTTTATCAGTTGCTGGATGAGTTCCAAGGCCTTTTTGGATGTGTTGATGCGCGCGAGTGTGTCGTCCCCCTTTGCCTTTATGCTTTTCGTGACGACAGATTGAGCGAACCCAAATGTTGAAGTCGACACTTTCAGCGGTACCCCTGTCGGGCAGGTTTGTTCACCGGTCGCTGGATTGGTTACGCAAGGACCCGCGTACGACGTGCAGGTATTATCTGCCGCGAGCGGCCCTGCACAGACATGCCGCTCCGGTTTTTGGTCGTTCTTATATATGACGAGGTCCCAGCACTGACTTTCGCCGCTTTTGAGCTGCAGTATCGCGGTTGTGAGTGCGGTGCCGATGTCGTTTATATACTTGAAATATTTTGCTTCAACAGCTAAAGCCGACCTGAGATTCTGAATGGCGGTGTTGTCCACGACCTCGCGGAGCCCCTTGCCCGCTTCAGAGACCACGCGGTCTATCCAAGACTCTCCTCCGCCGAAGGGTTTGGTGAGACCGGCAAGGCCTCCCTGGTCTCTCTGCATCATCTGCGCCGTCATGCCGGAGTAGTAGGCGTTTATCATCTGCCCGATGTCGTTGGCACTTTCGGCCATGCGGACCGGAGAGTCGAGGATGGTCTGGAACGACTGTTGAACGGTTATCGCCGGCGTGAGTACGCGCCGCCTGAGAGGATCAAGAGTGTTGTCGGTCATTGCGTAGTATCCGTTGCCCCAGTTCCACTCGTCTTGTTGGTACTGTATTGCCCGGGCGACGCGTGCGTTGGCGAGGTCTTGGGCGAGGAATAGCGCGAACACGGGGTCGCACTGAGGCGCGGAAGCCGTGAGAAATTCTCCTGCCGTGAACCGGACCTGCCCGTCTTGGTACGCCTGGAGGTTGCCGGCGTACGGACATTTGAGCCCTGACTCCGGCGACCGCGTCGTTACATCGTAGTAGCGCTTCATAGCGCGCAGTATCGGTCCTTGGAGTGAGGGGTCCAGCGTATTGAGTGTACCGTCCTGCAAGAAACCGAGAAATGCGGGGTCGCTCGTGTTTGTCAGCAGCTCTTGGCCTTCTCTCACTACATGTTGAGGGTTGCCGTTGCGCCCAGTCGCGATCGCGCTCACGGCCTTTTTGCTGATGTCTGCCATCGCTTTTTCGCGCATGCGGTTGATGACTTCACGCAACACGCACTGCTGGTAGACGAGTACTCCCGTATTGAGTTCGACCGTCGCGTCGGCAACGGGAACATATACACCTCTCGTGGCGCCGAGTGCCCCGACACTCATAGCGTACGCGCCGTTCTGGTTGCAGTCGAAAATCCCCTGGCGCAAGAGAGATTCTTCGGCGGCGTCCGCGAAGACCGGTGAGAAAAGGAAAGCAACAAGGACGGGAAGAAATATCTTTTTCATGATTGTTTTTCTCTGTAGTACTTGGCAAGCGCCGCAAAAGATGAGAGCACGCTTGCTTCGGAATTATTGTACGAGCGCAGGAGCACGGCTGAGGCGAGCGGGTCATCGACATTCGCGATTTGCGCGTCGAGCACGGCCGCAAACTCATTCATCGAGTTCAGCATATCAAGATGTTGGCCCAAGGCTTCTTTGGGCGGAACGACAAGTGCGGTCGAGCTCGCGGCCTCGCGGTAGTTTTGAGCAATGCGCTGCAGTTTTTCCAGATATTTTTTGTCTTTTGTGCTCACGTAGTACGCGAATATCTCATACTCAGGTTGGGTATTTCGCAAGAGAGGCGCGAGCGACACCTGCAGGTCGTGGCGGTACGCGAGCATGCGTGCGTAGGAGGAGTCCGCATCCGCCGGTATGTCTGCCGCGGTATACGTCCGGAACGAGACCGGGACGCTTGACGTTTTTGCCAATTCCTCCGCGCTTTTTGCACCCACTTCAGGTGTGTAGAGGCCCCGGTCGTGGAGAGAAAGATACGTCGAAACGATTGTATCGAGGATTCCGGAGCCGATTGTTGTCGCAGTGCCGGACGCAAGCTCGGTGCCCGCAAAAATATCGCGATCGGATGCGCCCGGACTGCTTGAGGATGCGACATATGAAGTCGCGGCGGTGCGCTCGCGCACGGATGCGCTTATCTGCCAACCGACAACCACGAGAAGGGCAAGTACCGAGATTCCTGCCGAGACGACGATGGGAGAATACCCCCGTTGCGTCGCCGGAGCGGGGCGAAGGCGGACTGAGTATCCATCCGTAACGTAAAAACTCACGCTTCTGTCCGCGCGTTCTTTTTCCACACATGAATTATAACTCAAGCTTGCAGCTTGTAGCGTGTAGCTTGTAGAGAACTCGGACTCTCTTTCCGGCTGCAAGCTACCAGCTACCAAGCTACAAGCTGTTCGGGCTGAATGTGAAGACTCTTCCGCTGTCGCCCGAGCCAAACGTCACGCCGTAGGCCCCGAAGAGCGACACCATGCGGATATAATTCTTTGTGAATATGTCGGCGGAGGCGTTGTATGTCTGTATCGCTTGTATAAAGTCGCTGTCCCGCTCGGCTTGCGGGATGAGCGCGAGATTTTTCCCGAGCTCGATGTAGCTTTGTGCGAGAGCGGTGTGTGCGGACGCCATTACGGACGGGACGACTTCCATGGCTGCGAGGTTTTTCCCAAGCTCTTGGAACGCGGTGCCGAGACCGACGACCGCAGCCGCCTTACCCGCATCAGCACGGTCCTCGGCCTGTTCTTTCAGTACCTGCGGGCTGTTCCGGTGTTGCTGCTCGAACGATTCGATAGTCGAACCGATATCATTGCCGTAGTCGTAGAGTGCCTGCTGGGTAGCAGTCAGCTTCTTCGAAGGTGTGGTCGTGCTTATAAGTCCGCGCGGTATGAATGCGTAAGCGTCCAGGAGTGTCGAAGTGCCTCCGCTCTGCGCGGGTGCCTTCGGGGAGGTGCCCTTCATAAGCATTGCTACGAATGAATCGAAGTCATCCGGTTCATCCGTGGTGGGTGCCGGTGTCGCGGGGGTAACGGGGGGAATATATGTGTACGGCGGATTGTCTTTCACTCGTTGCATGATACTTTCCCTGTCCAGTGACTCGTTTTGTGCCGGCTGATATGTCGGATCGAGAAGCGGCGTCTCCGTGCCGCCCCATGCCGTGGCGCGCGTCGGAACCGGCTGGGAGGCTCTCTGCTGAACTACGTAAGCTCCGAGGACTAGAAGAACCCCCGCGGCACAGAGTGCAGAGGCGTACGGGTGTGTACGGGCCCATTCCATATTATCTACTGGACCCCATCATTGTTATGTACGTCCCGGGCCAGACGATGACCGGCTGGACGGAGACGATGCAATAGTAGGGGGCACCGGCGAGACCAAGAAGCCACTGGCCTCCGTGCGTCGGAGCACCGAATTGGTACGTCTTCGTTGACGGCGTCCAGACGTACGGTCCACCTATCGGCGGCCCCAAATTGGCGTAGATGGCCTGGTTGTAGCACGGGATGACCATGCTCGCCTGACCACCGAAGGGAAAGGCAAAGGCGATGGCGGGAAATACAAGCGCGAAGAAGCCGGAGACGAGCAACGATGTCCGCATGGGTACAGTATACGCCATGTGGTAAAGGGCGTTTGAGCCATCTATGATAACTCCCGGGTCAACTCTCCCCATTCCTGTAATGGTACGTCTTCGGCGCGCGTCTTTGGAGAGAGGCCGCAGGCGTTGAGCGCCTGCTGGGCCTCGGCTTTTCCGAACATAGACAGGTTGTTCGCCAGAAATTTCCGCTTCGATGAGAACCCGGCTTTCACGACCTTGAAAAATATCCTCTCATCGAGGTCATCGAAGAATTTTTTCGAGATGTCTCCGACCAGGAGTATGGCCGAATCTACCGACGGCGGCGGGGAGAAGTTGCCACGGGAGACTTTCGCCACTATTTTTGGTTTTCCATACGCTTTTACCGAAAGTGAGAGTATCGATTCCTTTCCGTCGCGCGCAATAATGCGCTCCGCGACTTCTTTCTGAATGAGAAGTGCCATCGCACGCGGCTGCGCGGGTGTTTCCAGAAATTGCCGGATTATTTCACCGGTAATGTAGTACGGAATATTGGCGGCCAAAACATAACCACCCGCCGTGAGGCCGAATCTTTCCGGTTCGAAATCCCGGATATCCGCGACGACGATTTTCAAAGCACCCGAATCGATTTCCGCAGCGAACGTTTGCTTAAGTTGCTCAACAAGCGCCCCATCTTTTTCTACGGCGAGCACTTTTTCGCCTGTCGCCAAGAGTTCCCGTGTGAGCGCGCCTTTTCCCGGTCCGATTTCAAGGATTGTTTCACTTGTCTGCACGTGTACGGCTTCAGCAAGTCGGGCCGCCGCCCACGTCCCCGTGAGGAAATGTTGCCCAAGTCTTGCTCCTTTACTTTTTTTAACGGATCTCATAGAAATCATCGAGAAGACCGCGCCCCGCCCCGGCGGGGCCGCGCTTTTGCCGCGCGGGTGTGCTTTCGGAGTCAGCGAGGAGTCGCGTATCAATATCGGAAAGGAATTCGGAAGGCATCGTACTCTCGCGCGTGCCGTATTTTGTGCGCTCGTATGCATAGCTGAGAAATAAATGCTTGCGTGCACGCGTGAGTGCGACGTAAAAGAGCCGCCGTTCTTCCTCCGGGTCACGCGATTCGTCGTTGCGTGTCGAGGGGAAGAGTCCTTGCTCGAGACCGACCACGAAAACCGCGTCAAACTCGAGTCCTTTTGCCGCGTGCACTGTCATGAGCGATATTCCGCCCTTATCGCGCTGCAGGTCGAGCTCGTCTTGCTCGCTCTGAAGTGCCGCCTCCTCCAGGAGACGCTCAATTCCCGTAGGTGGCTCGTCGCTCTCGTATTTCGCCGCGAGATTTGCGAGCTCGCGCACGTTGCCGAGACGTTCGGCATCCTCTTCCGTCTTTCCCGAATACATTTTTTGTATACCGCTCGCCTCGATACAGAAACGGACTGCCTCCGATGCAGGCAATGTATTAACGGCATGCCGGATGGCCGCTATCGTCGCTTGGAATGCCGCGACTTTTGCGCTTGCGGCACCGAGCGGTTGCCCCAGAGACATCTTTTCGAGTGTGACTTTGCCGATACCGCGCGGCGGTACTCCGATGATGCGCGCGAGGTCGCTCTTGCCTTTCGGATTCTGCGCCGCGCGCAGGTAGGAGAGCACGTCTTTCACCTCTTTGCGTTCGAAGAACCGGGTGCCCAGGACCCGGTATGGCAATCCCGCATGTAGAAGCGCCTCTTCGAGCACGCGCGACTGGGAGTTTTCCCGGTACAAGACCGCAATCTCTTGTGGAGGCACGCCCCGTTCGATGAGTAGGGCGGCACGCTCTGCGACGAACCATGCCTCGTACCGTTCGTCCAAGGCGCCGTGCATCGTGATTGGCTCGCCCGTTTCGTTCTCGCTGAAGAGTGTTTTGGGGATGCGGTTCGTATTCTTCTCAATGACCGCGTTCGCCGCAGCAATGATAGTGCGCGTGGAACGGTAATTCTGTTCGAGCCGTACCACTTTTACATCGGGAAACAAACGCTCAAAAGAAAGGAGATTCTCTATCTCCGCTTGCCTCCATGTGTAAATGCACTGGTCGAGGTCGCCCACGACGCACATGTTGCCCCTCTCCCCGCTCAAAAGTTTCATCAGTTCGTACTGCACGCTGCTCGTATCCTGATATTCGTCAACGATGAGGTAGCGCCACCGGTTTTGCAAAAGCGAGAGCGTCTTTGGCGACTCGCGCACGAGACTGAGCGTGCGCACAAGGAGGTCGTCAAAGTCGAGACTGTCTTCCGCGGAGAGCGCTTGCTCGTACCGCTCCCATATCTGCGCCACGGCCCGTTCGAGCCGGGTCGAGGCGCGTTCCCGGTATTCTCCGAGCGACTTACCCCCACCCCTCTCTCGCGAAATAGCTCCGAGCATCTGTCGCGGTGTCCATTCTTCCGTATCAAGCCGCTTGAGCTCGGCTTTTACGGCGCGCAGGCTGTCGTCGCGGTCCCAAATACTGAAGCTGCGGGGTACGCCGACTTCTTCGTGGAACTCCCGTAGGAGCCGAACGCCCAAGGAGTGAAAAGTGGCGACCAAAGGCAAACCACCGGCTTTGCCCTGGAGCAGATTCCGCACACGGTCGCGCATCTCACCAGCCGCCTTGTTGGTGAAGGTGACCGCAAGTATTGACGAGGCCGGGATACCCTCCTCTATTAGATGTGCGATACGGTGCACTATTGTCTTCGTTTTGCCAGCGCCAGCGCCCGCCACGATTAAAAGGGGCCCGTTGATGTGCAAAACAGCCTCTTTTTGAGCCGTATTGAGGCCTTCGAGATAATTCACTCAGGCACTATATCATAGAGCGTCCAAGCTATTGACAGAACAGTTATCCCCTGTTACGGTATTTGCCTAGTTGACGTCACGACCCATGAAGGTACAGTGAACGCAACGGTGGCACCGCCGTACCAATCCCGAGGCTAGGTCTCCAGGAAAGCGAGATTTAAAGCCAAATTCCAGACCACTTCCTTGTGCCATCGCTTAATGCGGCTTATCGTCTAGCTATATCAGGGAGGGGCAAAAGCAGTTCCCTTTTCCGAGTGGAAGCAGATGAAAAGTCCGTCGGAAACGGCTTATACAGTTAAGAAAAAATAGGGATTCGCGAACGGGTTCGGCACACCCGCGGGCGATGAAATACACATCATTAAGATCCGCTCGCCCGGCGGCTACTCTCATATCTCTCCTGCTCGTCCTTGGAGCCCTCATGCCCGCCTCCGCGCGGGCAAGTATGTTGGGGGATTTCGTTGCGGTCATCATGCGCGCCCCCGAGAAGCAGAACGAAGTATCGTACGGCGGCGGCAACCTCCAGACCATGGCCCTTCCGAAACCGGCGATGAACGTTGATCCGACGGCCGGAAAAGGCGGCGGGGACATCACGATTGTTGACGATTCCGCTCTCATGCCGTCGGAAGGTCCTTCGGGCACCATTGCTGATATTGAAAAGCCGAAGAACCCGATGATAAGCGTCTACGTCGTGCGCGAAGGCGATACGCTGAGCGGTATCGCCAAACTTTTCAGTGTATCTCCAAACACCATTCTTTGGGCGAACGACCTTACCCGGGCTTCAACACTCCGGGTTGGGCAAATGCTGACCATCCTTCCCGTGACAAGCGTCCGGTATACGGTGAAGAAGGGTGATACCTTGGCGTCGATAGCCAAGCGTTATAGCGCTGATCCGATAGAGATCGGCACCTACAACGGCATTGACGACGCGAGCCTCGCATCCGGGACGGAGATACTCATCCCGAACGGTGAAATAGCCCCCCCCGCGCCGGTATCTTCTGGCGCATCGGGCTTGCCTGGTAAACCCACGCCAGGTGGCATCTTGTATGCGACACTCAAGTCACAGGCGGGTACGACGGCACAAGTTTCCTACTACATAGTTCCTCTCGCCCGCTACGTAAAGACGCAAGGTATCCACGGATACAACGGGGTAGATCTCGCTGCACCCACAGGCACGCCCATCGTCGCGGCTGCCGAAGGTGACGTCCTCATCGCCAAGGGTAGCGGTTGGAATGCCGGCTATGGCAACTACGTTGTCATTCAGCACGGCAACGGAAGCCAAACGCTCTACGCGCACCAGTCCAAGGTTGCCGTGGTGCCCGGGCAACACGTACAGCAAGGGCAGGTTATCGGCTATGTCGGCTCGACCGGCAAATCGACCGGCCCGCATGTCCACTTCGAAATACGTAATGGTATACGGAACCCGTTCTAATGATACTGGTATGAACAATCTTCTCGTTACCATCAGCTACCTCATACGTTTTCTCGTGTAGCAGCGTCGCAATTTGCGTTCCACACTCCGCGATGCGCCGCGGGGAGTGGTGTGAACTCATTTCTGCGCTTGTACTCTGTTTGGAGAGATGATAGATTAAGGTAGTTGTGTTAACGATGGATGTCATAGTTGATCTCCAGTACGGGGATTGCGGGAAAGGCAAAGTTGCCCACTATTTAAGCCATAAAAACTCCTATACCCACGTACTCCGCTACAACGGCGGCTGCAATGCGGGCCACACGATTTTTCATAAAGGCAAAAAATTCGTCACCCACCACATTCCGGCGGGCGTTTTCTTCGGCGTAAAATCCGTCATCGGCTCGGGATGCGTGCTCGACCCCGACCAATTTTTCCGCGAGATACAAATGCTCAAAAAGGGCGGCGTCTCTACCAAAGGAAAGATATTTATTGCGAATAATACGCACGTCATCACCGATGCGCACAAGAATGAGGATAAGCAGCGCGGCGGAAAAATAGGCACGACGGGCCGCGGCAACGGCCCCG
>MFKY01000030.1 GCA_001781175.1 Candidatus Kaiserbacteria bacterium RIFCSPHIGHO2_01_FULL_55_37 | reverse complement strand
TACGAACTCAGCACTGAACCGAGAGTCCCTGTCGAATATAGCGCCCTCATACATTCGACAGTGCAAGATGGAGACTTGCCCCTGACGTCGGACGCGCGAAAAGCTATTGTCGGATGGTACACTGGGGGTGTTACTCCGGAAGAAATACGGGAGTGTCAGGGGCTCTGGGACGACGTAAATGGGGTGCCTTGGTATTCATCGGGTGCCGGCTCGGTAAAAGCGTATGCCTCGCTCAAAAAGGAGCCTGCGAAGTATGAACTTCTGAAGTATGTTTGCGACACATACAACAAAGTACCCGCGGAGATTGCTGTTTTCGTGGATGACGGATACCCAAGGGAGGTGTTTGACGCAGTCGAATCCCGGGGACTTTTTATGGCATGGATGCCGATCTTCAAGGAATTTCCCCAAATGGCGGACGAATTTGACCGGTTGAGCGATGAAGAAAGGAAAAGCGTACTCGGCGCGAGTGTGACGGGAGATTTGTTACCGAAGCTTCGTCAAGCAGGATTAATAGCGGCTACGGTCCGGACCCTCGTTGAAGAAAATCAGCAGTGGCTCGCCGAGCAGGCGAAAGTGGACACCTACGGAGCTCTTTTGGACAAGAGGACCGAGCGGCACAGAGACTACGTCGAATACTTTTCGTTCTTTGGCGTGACGCCGGAGTACATGTCTGGAAAGCTCGCGCTCACAGCGCATAAAAACGAACTTGATGATGTGCTCGTCAACCACATAATCCTGTGTGCGTACCTTGAGAACAAGATACCGGAAAAACAGATCGCGCTCATCGAGCAAAACGACATACAGATGTTCACGCGATATCCTGTCGGTGTACTCAGGTCAATGGCGGACGGGTATACCTCGGAGCCCGACAGTGAAAAGTCGAGAGTTGCGGTGGCTTTGTTTGCGAAGACGGATTGGAACAACAGTCTCGATAATAAATCCAAGGTGGTGCAGGACATGTACGCAGGGCACCAGACACATATCTACGAAGTGGCGACCAAAGCAGAATTCTTTCGCGCGATACGTCGTGTAGGCGAACAGACGGGTAAAAACGGAAGCGGAAACCTCTCCCTCGTGTATTTCAATGGTCACGGTAGTGACAATTTGGTTCAGCTCGGGTTTCCATACTCACCGAGGAGAACGGAACTGACAAAGACTGCAATCCAATCTTTTGCACCCCTGCGACGTTTTTTAACCTCTGATGCGCAGGTAGTTCTTGCTTCATGCTCGACAGCAGAAGGGGGAAAGGACGCTGATAACCTGGCCGTATCTCTGGCTCGTACCTGGCCAGGTGTCGAAGTTTTCGCGTCAAATAAAACGGCGGGGACAGATGGAATCAAATTCGACGAGCGTAACAGGGTAATTGCGGTGGACTACTCGGCGCCAAATGCGCTGGAGGTAATAAAAATGTGAGCGAGCGTTTATGGTAGTATAAAGATATGCACACCGTATTGAAATACCTCGGTACCGTCGCGGCAGTCTATCTGACCGTCAGTATCGTCCCGGGCATCACCGTTGCGGGCGGCTGGATTACGATACTCTTGGTCGCGCTCGTGTGGTCCGTCATCACGATGGTCATCCGGCCGGTACTCGGCATTTTGACGCTCCCCATCACCCTTATCACCTTCGGACTTTTCTCGTTCATCTTGAACGCGCTGCTCTTCTGGGCCATGACACTCGTCGTGCCCGGATTCATCGTCGCAGGATTTCTGCCGGCGCTTTTCGGCGCAGTCGTTCTATCGATCTTGACCTGGCTCATTCACAAAATCCTCTAGGAATGAGAATTGTGTGTCGTCGGTTTTGTAAAATCCGAGAGCTTCGCTCCGGTGACCACGAAGAGATAGATTATTTCAAGAATACCGAGGGTATTCAGGAATAAGAAGGCGATAAACCACCACATATCGCCGCGCTTTGCCGCCCGCCAGAGCGCAAGCCCCTTCCACAGCAAGCTCCACAAGACGCCTAGTAAAACGAACGACATGACGAGCGGGATTCCCACTCCCACATTGTCCATCATTCCGAATCCGCCTCCTTGTATGTAGTTCATATGCTTACAGTATACCCGATTTTATTCCGTCAATCTTCCTCCCAACGAAAGGAAGGTCCACAAAGGGCGTTCCTTTCATCGGAATGCCTATCTATTTTCGGGAGGGGGAGGTGAATTCAAAAATGGAATGGGGCGGCGGAGGCTCGGAAACGGCTCACATACCCGTTATGTGAGCCGTTTGGGTGCAGGGATGCAAATGCACTGCGAACGGCAATAGATATGCTCAATCCGAAAAACGTTCTGAACCACAACGTTGGGCAACAGGCGGTCAACCAGTGGATAGAAATGCAGAAGCTCAATTCTGAAGAACGCTGATACTAAGGGCAGAAATCTCTAAAAAACGTTTGCGGAGAGGGAGGGATTCGAACCCTCGATACGGTTTAACCCGTATAGCGATTTAGCAAACCGCCGCACTAGGCCACTATGCGACCTCTCCAATAAAGGCATCGTACTCTAGTTCAGGTATCTCTTCAAATGTTTCGGGTTGTGAGATCCGACAACAGAGAAATATTTTTGCATGTCAACGATACTGTCAAGCCGTACATCGTAGCCACTGAGGTGCGGCGACATGCCCAGATCCACGAGGATTTTTGCGACACTTACTTGTAATGGTCTGGAGCGGCTTGTAAATGAAAGCTTTTTGTAGCGATACCGTTTCCCGTTTACTACATAGGAGTGCGTAAACACGGAACCGTCGGTATCAACGAGTCCCCGTACACACGCCACAGCGAATGTTTTGTTTCGCTTGATCCAATCTGGAATATCAAATTGCTGTTTCACCTTATTGCCTATAGGCAAACCGAGTTCATGCAAGAATTCGACCAGTTCTCGTCGCGATAGCACGATGTCGTTGATTGAATCTTTCGGGCGGTGATAGATGCAAGGACGGACACCAAACAATTTTCTCATAAGACGCATCACGAAAGTGCTGTACGCCAAATCATCGATGTGGTGAAGCGTTATGACGACTTGGTAGTGACTTATGCCGCCATCGCCCATAACGAGACCCAGAAATTCTGCCAGGTCGGTGCCTTTCTTTGGTTTACGGATGGGTTTTGCTTGGAGCAGTGGATTGATTTCAAACCTTCCTTTTGTATCCCACCAGTTTTGCCACCCTTCTTTACGGCGCCTCTCATCGACAGGGATGCGACCGTATTTCAAAATCACTGCACGCATGCCTTTTGCGCCTGCTGCGCGTGCGTGAGCATAGCGATTGGCCGCGCGTAGATGTTTTGGTACCGGTATCTGTGCATGGCGGCTTAAGAGATGAAGACACCGGAGCTGCATCGGGAATTTCTCACGACGCCAATCGCGGATTGTCCGCGTGGAACATTCGCATATGCGCGCTACGTCGCACGTAGATACCCGTTGTTCAACCGTTTCAATGAATAACCGCTGCGCGCCTCGGGGGAGAATCGCCCGCTTATCTTTAAACGACTCAAACATGTCTCCATATTACCACGCGGCTAATGTGCTGAGCCTCTCGAATCCCTCTCTCCACCAAGTGTATAATTGTCGTATGGAAAAGATAAAAATAGAGCACCACACATTATCGGGAGGGGTGTGGATTGCGGCGTGGCTTTTTACTATCGGATTTCTCAAACTCACCTTTTGGCAGGGGGTACTCGCGATACTCATCTGGCCGTACTATCTCGGCACGGCGTTCGCCGTCGTCCGCTGATTTACGCCCGTGCAAGCGCGAGCATGGTGACTTCCGCGCCGGCACGGCGAAGCGGGGTGGCGGCATTTACGAGTGTGGCGCCGGTCGTCGTGACGTCATCTATCAAAAAAATATGTGTCTTGTTCACCAGCATTGCATCCGGCGCAGAAAATGCTCCCGCCACATTGCTCAACCGTTCGGAGCGGGGGAGGCGGGTTTGTTGTTTGGTCGCGCGGATGCGCGCGAGAGCATGGGGAACAAATGATGCGCGTGTTCCATCGCGGAATTCTTGCGGAAGGCTTTGGAGCACCAGTTCTATCTGATTAAATCCGCGCTCACGTACGCGGCCTGCATGCAGCGGAACGGGGACGATGAGGATTTTTTTCTGCGAAAATGTCCGTTGAGACGAGACCTCCTCGTGCAAATAATCCGCGAGCAGTGTCGCCGCGAGCTTTGCGGCGTGCCCTGACCCGTCGTACTTGAGCGAGCGGACGAGGTCTTGCACCGCGCTTTGGCGATAGTCCATCAGGGTCGTAATGCGCGTATCCAGAAGCTCATGTACCGCCGGCAAAAGCGGGATATCCTCGGCCGCGCGCTCTTTGGTGCGCGCGCTCCGCGCGCGCAAAGGGAGGATGGTGTCCAACATCACCTCGAGAATGAATCGAAGCCTCGTCAGCAAAATCTTCATGTGCACGATTGTAGCGCGTACCCACACTTTAAGCACCTCCTGCGTGAGCGCTGCGAATAGGCTTTATAATGGCCCTATGAGAGACGCGTCATGAAAGGACCGAAACTACACACCAAGTTCCTCATCCTTCTTATCGGCGTTGCGCTGGTACCAATCCTGGTCGTCAGTACCGTTACTCTCATCCGGTTCCAAAAGACGCTGCAAACGGAAGCGACGCGCCTCGGTGACCAACTCGGCGCGACCGCCGCAGCGGAAATAAAGTCGTTCATCGTGTCGCAGCTCGGCGTTCTTGACCATCTTGCGGTTCTGTATAAACCCGGTTTCCCCGTCAAACCGGAAGTGGCGGACGGGATACTCGACACCCTGTTATTACAGAGCAAGAATTTTGTTGATATTTCGGTTACCGATACAAACGGCGTCGAGCAGGTCCGCAAAGACAGGATTCTCGTTGTAGGCAAAGACGACCTGCGCAACGTGAGCCGTACGCCGGCATTCCAAGAGGTCGCGGCCCACGGGATGTATGTGGGGCCCGTGTATTCGATAGGCGGTAAGCCGTTCTTCGATATCGGCCGTGAGATACTCGATCAAAACGGGAAATTTGCGGGTGCGGTACTCGCGCAAGTCGACGCCAAGGTCATGCCGCTTGTCGTCGGTACCATATCAAAGATCGCGGGTGAGAACGGACGTATCTACATTGTGGATGAAAAGGGTGTCGTCATCGCGTACCCGGATATTTCATACATGCTCGCCGAGAAGGACCTCTCCAACCTTCCGCCCGTCCGGCAGATCATCACGTCTCCCGATGAGTCGGGGACGTCGGCGACGTATGTGAATGAACTGGGGTTGAGTGTGCTTGGGTCCGCACATGCGATGACCATAGAGGCCTCACAGGGGTCGACCGATGTCTTCCGTATCAATTGGTTCGTTATCGCCGAGCAGCAAACCGACGTCATCTTCGGGGAGTCAGAGCGCGCCAGATTGTTTTCGGTACTCATAGCGGCCCTTACGCTTATCGGTGCGGTCGCGGTCGCATTCTATGGTGCGGGTAGGGTGTCGGAGCCCATCGAAGCCCTCCGCGAAGCTACGAAAGAGTTCAGCAAGGGGAATCTTGCGTATCGTGCGCGCGTCGCGTCCAAAGACGAGATCGGCGATCTCGCGAAGAGTTTCAACGTGATGGCGGGAACACTCGCGAGTTCGATCGAATCGCTGAAAGCGGAAGAACAGGTCGTCTCCGCGGAGCGGAACAAGCTCGGTGTAATCCTCGCCGGAATAACGAACGCAGTCATCGCGGTGGACCTCAAGGGCTCGGTCATTCTGTTCAACCGAGCGGCGGAGACGCTTCTGGGGTTAGCGGCATCCGGTGTTCTCGGGACACCGGTGGGGGGCCTGATGCGGGTTTACAGCGGAAGTACGGAGCTTTCCGCCCCCGAATATTGTCCGCTGCAATCCGACGTTTCCGAAGGCCCCGTCTTCAGCAAGAATGACCTCAAAATAGTCACACGCAACGGAGAGGAACGGTATGTGAATCTCGTCTTAGGTCACATTCACGAGGGCGTGCGCAGCAATCTCGGTTGCATACTCACGCTGCAGGATATAACGCACGAATACGCGATGGAGAAGACGAAGCGCGAATTCGTGTCAATCGCGGCGCATCAGTTGCGTACGCCTCTGACCGGTATCGCATGGGTGCTCGAATCGCTTGGAACGGTTGGGAAGGGTGAGGTTACCCGGACGCGCGCCGTCCTGGAAGGAGGGCGGAGCGCCGTGCGGCGGATGATCGGCCTTGTGGACGACCTCTTGGACGTGAGCAAAATAGAAGAAGGTCAATTCGGGATACGGATGAAAGACCAATCGATTGTGCCTGTCATCGAGCGGGTTGCCGAGACGTTCAAAGACCCTGTGCGCGACCGGGAGCTGAAGTTCAACGTCAACGTGCAGCAGCCGTTGCCTCATGTATCTATTGATGAGACCAAGATCGAGATGGTACTTAACAACATGATAGACAACGCTATCAAATACACTCCTGTAGGGGGAGCCGTGAGCGTGAGAGCGGCGCGGGAAGGAGATTCCGTGGTCGTATCCGTTGAAGACAACGGTATAGGGATCGCAAAAAGCGAGTCTGAACGCATCTTCACGAAGTTCTTCCGGTCTCCGAAGGCACTTTCGTATTTCACCGACGGCAGCGGTCTCGGGCTGTATGTCTCAAAAAATATTATCGACCGACACGGGGGGAAGATGTGGTTCGAGTCGGTGGAGGGGAAGGGGACGACGTTTAAGGTCTCGCTCCCGCTGGCGTGATTTTCAGGGCCCGTATGTCCGGGGCGTGGCTTATACACAACGCGCGAAAGTGAGGAGTCGATGCCGGGTATATACTTCTGAGCATGCCTCCACAAGAGAACGCTGGAACGAATGCCGGGGGTCCTTTGACCGGCGCGGTACCCGTTCCTTCCGGACAGACAGAATCCGGTGGTTCGCCGAGGATGCCGCATGCGGCCGTAATCGCGTCCGTTGCGATTGTCGTGATTGCTGCGTCCCTCTATTGGTACAAGCTATCCAACTCCGGCGGCGCGGCACCGATGCTGGCGAAGACGTACGCTATCGGCATAACATACTATCCGCAGCAGAATGACGCCGTCATCGGATTCAAAAAGAGCATGGAGAGCCTCGGATACAAAGAAGGCGTGAACGTGCGTTATGACTTGGCTAAAGTATCGGTGGGACCGACGATGATGGAAGAGTTTAAGACCGCGATTGACCGGATGGTAGGCGATAACGTGGATCTGATTTACGCGACATTTGAGAACCAGGCGTCGGTAGCACTGGAGTCGACGAAGAAACTTGCGCCCGGCTTGCCGGTCGTATTCATCACTCGTTTTCATGATCCGGTCGAATACGGACTCATCAGTTCGTACAAGTCATCCGGGAATAACGCGACGGGTGTTGCAACGAATATTTCCGAAACTATCGGGCGCACTCTCGGGTTTCTGAAAGAGATACGTCCCGGCCTCAAGAAGCTCGGGGTGTTCGGCGATGGTTTCATGGTTGGTGATATCGGTGGCGCGTACCTCATCGAGCTTCGAAAGCAGGCGTCGAAATTCGGTATGACACTTGTCGAGTACAAAACATCGGCACCGCCGGGGGAGGCGGAAGCGGAATTCCACCGGGTGGCGGCGTCGATAAAACCGGGCGACATTGACGGCATCTTCCACATCGCGGGACATTACATCGGGCCGCAGGAGGCGCTTGAGAACGACCTTGCGGTCCGGCTAAAAGTCCCGATGTCCGCGCCGAACGAAGACCTTCCGAACGGCGGCATGTTGTCGTACTCGGACCTCGCTTCCGCCGCGGGCGAGCAGGCGGCCGTAGTGGCTGACAAGATATTCAAAGGCGCAAAACCGGCGGACATCCCGGTGGAATTCAATGCAAAGAGCGAGCTCACACTCGTCCTCGGGCGTGCGCGGGCCGCGGGCATAACATTCCCCGATTCAATGCTATTCATTGCGGCGAACAAATACGAGGACGGCAGCAGTTTCCCGGAGGTTCTCCGCGAGAGATAATGTTACTATCGGGCGATGGACCTCGTTAGAAGTTTCTTGAGATTTCCACCGGTAGCAACAAACATCCCCCTAATTTCAATATCGTATGGCTTCTAACGGGGTGGACCTTGCGCAAAAAAAGTGTGTCGCATGTGAAGGAGGGGCAGTACCGATGACCGCTATGGAGGCGGAGGCGATGCTTACGCATGTGAGCGGATGGTCCGTCGTAGGAGACGCAAAAAAACTGGTCAAGGAATTCAAATTCAAGAATTTTCTTGAAGCGATGGCGTTTGCGAACAAGATAACTCCGGTGGCGGAAGCTGAAGGCCACCATCCTGATCTCGGAATCGGCTGGGGAAAAGTACGCGCGGAGCTTTCAACGCACGCCATCGGCGGTCTTTCCGAAAACGATTTCATTTTGGCCGCGAAGCTGGACAAAATTGCGTGACTCCGTTTAGAGGCTTTGAGAACTATGCGTATGCCGTTGTTCGTTCTGCAACAAAAAGAATGACCGTGGCCTCTAACGGGGTGATATAATTTTCAAATGGCGTTCTCTCTGAGCAACGTTCTCAAAGGTTTTACGTCGCTCGGCAAATCGACCGAGGGGAGCGTGTTGGGAATAGACATCGGCGCATCAAGCGCCAAGATCGTGCAGCTGCGCACGTCCCGCGGCGCGGCGATACTCGAGACGTACGGCGAAATAGCACTCGGTCCCTACGGCGGGCAGGCTATCGGAAAAGCGGTGAAACTTCCGCCGGAGAAGATCGCGGAGGCGATTACCGACGTGATACGCGAAGCCAATGTGACCGCGCGGGAGGGAGGCCTCTCCATCCCATTCTCATCAAGCCTCGTCTCGGTGATAGATCTTCCGCAAACCGAGCCCGAACAGTTGAAGCGCATGATTCCCATCGAGGCCCGGAAGTATATTCCGATACCGATAAGCGAGGTGACGCTGGACTACTTCGTAATCCCGCGCGAGGAGGGGGAGAGCAGCGCATTCGACCGCGTGGAGGCAAAGACGCCGATGCAGGCGAAGGGCCAGGAGGTTCTTCTCGTCGCAATACATAACACGGCGCTCAGAGACTACCAGACGATCGCCGCTACCGCGGCGCTCAAGATAAATTTCTTCGAGATCGAAATATTCAGCGCCGTGCGGTCGTCGGTCGCGCATGGGATAGCACCGGTCCTCGTCGTTGATCTCGGGGCGGCGACGACGAAGATCTATGTGGTAGAGCGCGGGATAGTGCGCTCTTCGCACCTCGTTTCAATGGGAGGTCAGCACATGACGGAGAATCTCGGCCGCTCAATGGGATGGGATTTTGAAAA
Source organism: Candidatus Kaiserbacteria bacterium RIFCSPHIGHO2_01_FULL_55_37 (assembly GCA_001781175.1). GTDB lineage: Bacteria > Patescibacteriota > Minisyncoccia > Phycocordibacterales > UBA2100 > UBA10103. The sequence goes on along the minus strand of MFKY01000030.1, from coordinate 17,629 downwards.
GGCGGAGCGCGTGAAGCGTGAGCGCGGGCTTATCGACTCGAATGCATACAGCACCGACGAGAACGACAAGATAAAGACCGCGCTGTTATCAACACTCACACGTGTGTTTTCCGAAGTGAATCGGGTACTATTGAGTTACGGGCAGCGATACAACAAGAACGTATCGCGGGTGGTACTCGCGGGAGGCGGGGCGTCGCTCCCGGGCATTGCGGAAGCGGCGCACGGCAGTCTGTCTGCGGAAGTCGGGCTCGCTGATCCTTTTTCGCATACTGAAGTGCCGGCGTTCCTCGAGTCCGTATTGCGCGAAATAGGCCCGGGATTTGCGGTAGCGGTAGGAGTCGCGTTGCGTAAGCTCAAAAGCAGCTAAAGTATGCCCGGCAGGACAATTTCGAATCGCCTTGTATGAATATTGAAAAGTGTATGATAAGAAAAATTGATTCGGATGTTTTGCAAACAATCCGCCGTTTGGTCCACGGCCGGAGTCATTCGAAATTGTACTAGCCGAGTATGGTTGATACAGGCATATCAGGTTCGTTCATACCGCACGACACGTCGGTTTCTCCGGCCGCGCGCAGAAGTGAGGGAGGGCTCAACGATCTTCTGCTCCTCTGCGCCATTGTTCTCTTTATCGCATCGGCTGCGCTCGCGGTAGGCGTCTTTCTGTACGGGCAATATTTGACCACCGAGGGCGCCAATAAATTGGCGGATCTGGAGCGAGCCAAAGCGGCGTTCCAACCGGCTCTTGTGCAGCAATTTGCACGACTCGACGACCGCATGCATTCGGCGGACCGCATTTTGAGCAAGCACCTCGCTCCGTCGCTTTTTTTCTCGGCGCTCGAAAAGGCGACGCTGCAGACCGTGTCGTTCCAGACACTGGATATACAGTCAGCCGACTCGTCGAATCTGTCTCTCTCTATGGCCGGAGTCGCGCGTAGTGTGAATTCAATCGCGTTGCAGGCGGACCTCTTCAGCAAAAACGGCGTTATCACGAATCCCATATTTTCGGCCATCACACGGCAGACTGACGGTGTCCACTTCAACCTCTCGGCAATGCTGAATCCTGCGGCGATTGTCTTCAACGGAAAGGGCACTGACGCGGCACCGGACGCCAAAACCAACTCCCCGCCGGCCTCCCCCGGCGCCTCTCCGTTTGATACGCGGGGGACGTCAACCACACCGGCATCGAACCCTCCCCCGGCGCCCAAAAAATAACCGTATGCGTCCCATCATTGCAATCATCGGCGTCGTATTGGCAGGAAGCATATTCTTTTGGTATACAAAACCGGAATACGATAAAGTGCAGGCGGCGCGCGATAAGATCGCACAGTATGATGCGGCACTCAACAAAGCCTATGAGCTGGGGCAGTTGAAACAAACGCTGCTCTCGCGCTTCAACGCATTCAGCCAAGCCGACCGGGACCGTCTACAAAAGCTCCTGCCCGATCACGTAGATAACGTCCGCCTTATTCTGGATCTGGACAATCTTGCGGAGGATCACGGCATCGCGCTCCAGAACGTCGACGTCTCAAGTTCCCAAAAACAGACTACGAAAAGCCCTACGGTAATAGGTGCCGCGGCGGGTTCGACCCAAAAATACGACTCACTAACTTTAACGTTCGGCACGGTCAGTACCTACGCCGGGTTCGTACGATTCCTGACCGATCTTGAATCGAGCCTGCGCATCGTTGACCTCGTCTCTCTTTCGATTTCGCCGAGCGGAGGTCTTCCCTCCGCGCCTCCGGCTACGACGAACCCGTTCTCGACGGCCGGTGCGAAAGCCGCAGCTCCGGAGAAGTCGACCGAACCCTTGTACGCGTTCAAAATTACGCTCCGGACATATTGGCTCAAATAATATGCAAACACTCATTCAACATAAGATACTGCTCGTCGTGACCGCGCTCGTGATAGCCGGCGGTGTGTGGTACGGAATGTCGTCGACACCCGCATCGCCCGACCTCGCTCCGACTGCCACCTCGGCGGATGTGGCCCCGGTCGATCAGGGTATCGTTCAGATCCTGCTCACGTTGCGTGCGGTCAAGTTGGACGGGATGATATTTTCCGATCCGACATTCATGAAACTGCAGGATTTTTCGACCGAAATACAGCCGGAGACGGTCGGCCGCACGAATCCGTTTGCGCCGATTGCTCCTCAGTCACAAACGTCGACGAGCAGTACGCAGGTTTTTACGCCCGCAGGCCGCTAACATAGTATGCCGGGAGAGGGAACCACGATGCCCCCAGCAAAAAGCGCTCAGTCTGCCGGCGATGTTCCGGTGCGCTCCATCGGGGACACAAAGATCGCCTACGAGATACTGCGCTACGTGCCTGAGGAGTCCGCGACCCACTACGGTTTGGTGCCGCTCGGAGTCGCGGAAGGCGTTCTCGAGATAGGGATGTTGGACCCCGAGGATATCAACGGTATCGATGCTCTCAATTTCATCGCGCGTACGACCGGGATGCCGTTCAAGATCTTTCAGATCAGTAAAGAGGACTTCGACCGCGTTTTGGGAATGTACCGCGGACTCAGTGGCGAGGTCGAGCGCGCGGTCTCCGATCTCGCGACGGAGAGCAAACAAGAAAAAGGAAAGACGGAGCACGAGAACTCCTCTCTCGACCTCGAAGACCCGTCTATCGGAAGAGTACCGGGCGAGGGAAAGATCAATATTCAGGAGGATGCGCCGACTATCAAAATCGTCTCAACGATACTGCGGTATGCGGTCGACGGGAAAGCGTCGGACGTACACATCGAACCGCAATCGTCCGGCGTGCGCGTGCGTTATCGTGTAGACGGCGAATTGCATACGAGCGTCATACTGCCTCTCAGCACGCATCGTGCGCTCGTTGCACGCGTAAAAGTTCTCGCTTCGATACGGCTCGACGAGATGCGCAAGCCGCAAGACGGCCGTTTCTCGGCGTCGATAGATACGCGTCAGATCGACTTCCGTGTTTCTACGTTCCCTTCGTACAACGGCGAGAAAGTGGTTATACGTATTCTCGACCGCGACCAGGGGTTCATTCCTCTTGACCAGATAGGCCTCACTCCGCGTAACCTGACGGCGATACGGAAAGCGGTTTCGGCTCCGCACGGGCTCGTCCTTATCTCGGGGCCTACCGGTTCCGGAAAGTCAACGACACTGTACTCGATGCTTTCCGAGATTGACCGTGAGCACAAGAACGTCCTCTCGCTTGAAGACCCCATCGAGTATTACGTCGAGGGCGTCATTCAATCGCAGGTGCGTCCCGAAATCGGATACACGTTTGCCAACGGTTTACGCACGACTTTGCGCCAGGACCCCGACGTCATCATGGTGGGCGAGATCCGCGACGGTGAGACGGCGAAACTCGCCATCCAAGCGGCGCTCACGGGCCACCTGGTGTTATCCACGATACATACCAACGACGCGGTCGGGACGATTCCGCGTCTCATCGACATGGGGGTTGATTCATACCTCATACCGCCGGTGCTTATCCTCTCTATCGCGCAGCGGCTCGTGCGCACGTTTTGCCCCGATGCGGCGCAAGAAACCGCGCTCACCGTATCGCAGCGCAAGAGCATCGAAAAACAACTCGGTTCGCTTCCGGAGAAGTACCGTTTTAAGGTGCCCGACGTAGTATACGAGCCGGTACGCACCCCGACGTGTCCCACAGGTCTTCGCGGGCGGCAGGCGGTGTTCGAAGTGTTGGAAATGTCTTCCGATATTGAAAAGATAGTACTCGACAATCCGGTTGACTCGCGTATTTGGGCGGCTGCGCGTGCACAAGGCATGATGACGATGCAGGAGGATGCTATGATTAAGGCGTTCGATAAGAGCATTCCGTTCTCCGAAGTCAACGGCCTCAGCACGCTTCTGCTCGCGGGCGACGAGGAACACGAAGCTGCGGCGGATCCTGCAAGCAAAGAGGTTTCGTCCGGGGCGGAAACGTCAGAGACTGCGAATGTATGACCCCACGAGAGAAACAAATTTATATGCTTGATACAGCAACGCGGTTAAATACTTTAAAAGCTTCGCTGGTTCATTCAGCGTTTTTCTCTCACGGGGTATGACCGATACACCCGCAAAAAAGGGCATCATTCTTCTCGTCGACGACGATAAATTTCTGTTGGATATGTACGGGATGAAATTTTCTCAAGGAGGGTACACCGTTGAGGCGTGTATGTCTGCAAATGAAGCGCTGGGAATACTGCGGGGCGGCTTTTTACCCGACGTGCTCCTCTTTGACCTGACGATGCCCGAACTTGACGGCTTCACATTCCTGAAAGCGCTTTCCGACGAGCATCTCGCGACGAATTCCATCAAGATCGCGCTTACGAACCAGAGCGATGAGTCGGAAAAAGCGAAAGCGCTGGAGATGGGCGCCTCGCGCTACATCGTGAAGGCGAGCATGATCCCGTCGGAAGTTGTCAACACAGTGGGCGAGGAACTCGCAAAACATCACGCATAGTACTGCTATCATTTCTCTATAACGATTATGAACGACTATCCGGGACTGCTGAAAAAATATATCAATGTCCTCGTGCACGAGGGCGGCTCGGACCTGCACTTTTCGACCGGAGCGCATCCCACGATCCGTGTCTCGGGAGCGCTCAATCCGATGCTCAAAGAGGCGGTACTCACCCCCGAAGATACCCGCGGATTTCTTAAGGCGCTCATAACTCCCACGCAGGAAAGCCGGTTCAACGAGGTCCAAGAGATTGATTTTGCGTACGAAAGTCCGGACAAGTACCGTTTCAGGGGCAACGCGTTCATCCAACGCGGGTCCGTAGGTATCGCGCTGCGTCTCGTTCCCAACAAAATACTGTCCATTCAAGAACTCAATCTTCCGGAGATTCTTACGTCGTTTGCCCGTAAAGAGCAAGGATTCTTCCTGGTGGTAGGGCCTGTGGGGCAGGGCAAGACGACGACCCTGGCCTCGCTGGTGGAGCTCATTAATACGGAGCGCATGGAACATATCATCACCATCGAAGACCCGATAGAGTACATTTTTGAACCGAAGCAATCGCTCATCGATCAGCGGGAGGTCGGTATAGACACAAAAGATTTCGCTTCGGCGCTCCTGTCGGCCTTCCGCGAGGATGTCGATGTTCTTCTCGTCGGAGAAATGCGCGGACCGGAAACCATGGCGGCGGCTGTGACCGCGGCCGAGACCGGTCACCTGGTGTTCTCGACGCTGCATACCAACAACGCAGCACAGACCATCGACCGCATCATCGACACGTTTCCCCCGGGTCAGCAGGACCAGATACGCCTCCAGCTTGCCGCGTCCTTGGCAGGCATTTTCTCCCAGCGTCTCATCCCGCGTATTTCGGGCGGACGCATACCGTGCTATGAGTTGCTTATCAACAACAAAGCGGTCGCCAATCTCATCCGCGAGAAGCGCACGCACGAAATAAACACCGTAATAGAAACAGGAATGACCGAAGGCATGATAGACATGAACCGTTCGCTTGCCGAACTGGTCGCGCGCGGGGAAATCACCCCCGAGAGCGCGTACCAACACTCCCTCAATCCGAACGTTCTACAGAAGCTTCTCTAAGGTATGGCGATATTCAACTATACGGCCCTGGATGCGGAAGGGAACCAGCGGCAAGGCACTATTGATGCGGTGAACATGGACGTGGCGATAGCGGCGCTGCAGCGCCGCGGTCTTGTTATTTCGGGTATCGACCCCGCCGAGAGCAAGACGCTTTTGTCCAAACGCTTCTCATTTTTCGACCGGGTAAACAACGCGGACGTCGTCATGCTTTCGCGTCAGATTACGACGCTTTTCGAGGCACAAGTCTCGGCGCTCCGGGCGTTCCGGTTGCTTGCGGCCGAAGCGCGCACGCCCGCTTTGGGTGAAACACTTACGGCCATAGGTAACGACCTGCAGAGCGGCAGTTCAATTTCTGCGGCGCTCGCGCGGCACCCCGATGTTTTCACGCCGTTTTATGTGAACATGGTGCGGGCCGGAGAGGAATCGGGAAAGCTCGACGAGACATTCGCATTCCTCGCCGATTATCTGGACCGGAACTACGAGCTTACACAGAAGGCGCGCAACGCGCTGGTGTATCCGTCATTCATCATGCTTACGTTCGTCGTGGTAATGGTCCTGATGATGACGCTCGTGATACCGAATCTCTCGGACATGCTCCTCGAGACCGGACAGGCCATACCGGTCTACACAAAGATAGTGATAGGTATTTCTCAGTTCATTACGAACTACATCGTCCTCGTGCTCATCTTGCTCGTGATAGGCGGCGTCTTTCTGTACCGGTTTTCGCTTACCGACAACGGCAAACAAATGCTGTCCCGCGCGCGACTAGAGGCACCGGCGATAGGCAACATTTACCGCAAAATATTTCTTTCCCGCATAGCCGACAACCTTTCAACCATGCTTCGCAGCGGCATACAGGTCTTGCGCGGGCTCGAAATTACGGGGTTGGTGGTCGGGGACAAGGTCTACGAAGGGGTCCTTGCGGATGCCGCGAACGACGTGAAGGGCGGCATGCCGCTTTCCGAAGCCCTCCGTAAGCATCGAGAGATACCCGGTATCGTGGTCGCCATGGTCAAGATCGGCGAAGAGACGGGAAATATGGGGAAAATCCTGGAGACTATGGCCCGGTTCTACCGGCGGGAAGTGAACAACGCCGTCGATACACTCGTCGGCCTCATTGAGCCGTTAATGATAGTGGTTTTGGCGGTCGGTGTGGCTATATTGCTGGCGTCAGTTCTCTTGCCTATTTACAATATTGCGTCGTCGTTCTGACCCCGCCCGAAGAGGGCGCCCGCAGGGGCCGAATGTCGGCTACTGCCGATATGAGGCGGGTCATGCACGCACGAGCACGTGCGGGCGGACATATCCACACCTCCCAATTAGAGCCCGAAAGCGCGTTATACAATGGTCAGACCAGTTATCAAGGTAATTTAATAGGTAATCTCTTGTTTATCATGAAGACATCTTATAAAAAGGGCTTTACGTTGATTGAACTCCTGGTGGTCATTGCCATCATCGGCATTCTTTCCTCTATCGTCCTGGCATCGCTCAACAGCGCCCGTCAGAAGGGTCGTGACGCTCGCCGTATCGCCGACATAAAGCAGATCCAGCTCGCTCTGGAGCTCTATTACGACGCACACAGCCAGTATCCGACCTCGGCCCTTTATGGGACGAACCTTGTGAGCGAGGGCTTCATCTCTACGCTTCCGAAGGACCCGTCAACTGCCGCCGATTACTCGTACTCGGGTCTTCAGGGGTCGGCATCTACCGCAGCGACTTGCGGTAGCTATCACTTGGGTGCAACTCTTGAAACTAGCGGCCATACAGCCCTGGCTTCGGATGCCGATGCTCCGGCAACGGACACGATATGTACCGGTGGCGGTACCAACTTTGCGGGCGGATCAGACGGTCTGGTATACGACGTCAAGCCGTAAAGATAGTCGAAATACGCAAACACGAAACCGCGCTTGACGCGGTTTCGTGCTATATACTGGAGCGCAATGACCGCACTCGTATTCGGACTTTTCGGTCTTGTCGTCGGCAGTTTTCTCAATGTCATCGTTCTGCGTCACGGCGTCCGTTCTATCAATGGCAGAAGCGGCTGCATGAGCTGCGGGAGCCAACTTCGATGGCACGACATGGTACCCGTCGTCTCGTGGCTCACACTCCGGGGCAAGTGCCGGGTATGCCGTGCGCGCGTTTCCGTCCAATATCCGCTCGTTGAAGCGGCAACAGCGGTCGGTTTCGGATTTATCGGCGCCTCGTCACTGTCCGTCGCTTCACAAATTGTCAGCTGCATCATTCTTGCAGTCCTCATATGTATAGCCGCGTACGATATGCTTCACACGATAATCCCCGATGAATGGGCGTACTCGTTTGCCACGCTGGGCTTCATTTCGCAATTTCTGATGCCTTACACGGGGCAATTCTCCATTTGGTCCGTACTGTCGGGGCCGCTTGCCGCATCTTTGCTTTTTGCGCTGTGGCTGTTTTCCCGCGGAAGATGGATGGGGCTGGGGGATGCAAAGCTCGCGCTCGGTATCGGGTGGCTGCTCGGTCCCGTCTTGGGTGTCTTTGCAGTTGTTGCGGCGTTTATTATCGGGGGAGTCGTGAGCGCCCCGCTTCTCCTCATGTCGTCAAAGTGGTGGCGGGGGCTTGTTCGGAAGTTTACCCACACAGGAACTTCGCCGAATGTGGTGTTGGGGTTTACAATGAAGAGCGAGATCCCGTTCGGGCCTTTTCTCGTACTGAGTTGCATCATTATATGGTTCGCATCAATCAATGGCATAGATCCGCTGCAAGCTCTCGGGCTCCTGCCCTGAGCGCGTTGAAGGGTTTTACCCCGTTAGAGAAAACTCGTTCGACTTCCCGCCCTCAACGGCGTGCCTCTCTAACGGGGTTTACCCTCATAGAGCTTCTGGTCGTTACCGCCATTATCGTCGTTGTGTCGTCCGTCGTCCTGGCCAGCAACAACCGGTTCGGGGGCGTCGTGCAACTTGAGAACCTTGCGTATGACATAGCCCTTTCGATACGACAAGCCCAGGTGTACGGCATTGCGGTGCAGAAATTCGGTACTAACTGCTCAGCCGCGGGTGCAAAATGTTATGCGTCGGGTTACGGCGTACATTTCAATAGCGCCGACCCGCAGCAGTATGAACTCTACGCGGATGTCGACAAGGACGGTCTTTTCACGGTGAGTGAAAACCTTGATTCTCAATCGCCTTACATAATACGTAACGGATTCAAGATAAGCGGGCTCTGCGCTCCGCAGGGGACCGACGCCGCCACATGCACGCAAATTTCGCCGGTCTCACAAATCGACATAGTATTTGTCAGACCGGAACCGAATGCCTATATCACGACGGATGGAGGCGTCAAAGATAGCGCCCGCATCATTCTCCGCTCGCCGCGCGGCGACGTCATGAGTATCGTGGTCGAGCAAAACGGGCAAATAGCGGTGCGTCGCGAAAGCGCTCAATAAATATGAGATGTAAACACACGCGTACCTCAGGATTTACGCTGATCGAGATGATCGTAGCGGTCGCACTTTTCGCAGTCGTCATGCTTGTGTGTGTCGGCGCTCTTTTGTCTATGGTGAGTGCAAATCGAAAGGCGCAGGCGCTCCAATCGGTGATGAACAATCTGAACATCACCCTCGACAGTATGGTGCGCCCTATGCGCGAGGGTAATTCCTTTAACGGGTACGGCACGACCCCATACTGCAGCCAAAACACGGGTGGAGGTCCCAACGACTGTTCCGGCGGCGGTTCAAAGTTCTCCTTCAAATCCTACGACAATGCAGACGTCGTGTATCTCTTTGACTTGAACGGGTCAGTGTGCGGCGCGAATCGTCTGTGCAAATCTGATACTAACGGGCTATCTTGGTCTGCGATAACTGCCCCGGAAATATTCATCAACGACATGAGATTCTTTGTCGTCGGGACTACCCGTTTGAACGACGCCGTCGAGCCCAAAGTCGTCATCGTTATCAAAGGTAGTGCAGGTGCCGCCGGGACCAAGGCCCGGACCACGTTCCATATCCAAGCAACGGCAGTCCAACGCGTTCTTGATCTATGAAGAACCGGCTTGTAGCTTGTGGCTTGCAGCTTGCAGAAAAATGCAAAAAAGCATTCCGCGTGTTTCCGTATTCTGCTACCAGCTACCTGCTACCAGCTACCAGCTCTGAACGGGGATTTTCGCTCATTGAGACACTCGTCGCGGTCACACTTCTCTCGGTCGCTATCGTTGCTCCGATGACGCTTGCGTCCAAGGGACTCGCGTCCGCGTACTACGCTCGCGATCAGATTACGGCCTTTTACCTGGCGCAGGATGCTATCGAAGCGGTACGCGGTATTCGCGATGGGCAAATATTGCAGATTGCAAAAAGCCCGACCGCCGAGACAATAGACATTTTCGGGCCGATACCTGTAAACGACGTGCCGTTCACCATCGATACCCGGAATCAGTATTCCGCGTCGCCACCTCTTTGTGCGGGCGGTCCCGCGCCGGCTTATGGCTGCCCGCCGCTGCGCACTGACGGCACCCTCTACGGGTATGATAGCGACTGGGACGCGACGAACTTCACGCGGGTAGTCAAAGCGCATTTTGTGAAGAAGGCCGACGGGGTAACCGACAATCCGGATGAGATACGGGTCACGGTAACGGTTATCTGGAAAACGGGGTCCATTCAGGCGCGTTCGTTCACCATATCGGAGAACATGTACCGGTGGGTTGATGACGGCGCAGGACAAATATGAGTATGGACAGAACCAAAAACCAAAAACCAAGAACCAAGAACGGGCACGTCTTTTCCCGTACCTCCCGCGCGCAGCGCGGATTCACACTGTTGCTTGCAGCGCTCGTGTCTTCCATTGTGCTCGCGGTAGGTGCCGCGATATTCAGCATCGCTCAGAAGCAGGTCGCACTTTCCGTGCTCGGGCGTGATTCACAGTTCGCTTTTTACGCCGCCGACACCGCAGCAGAGTGCGCTCTCTACTGGGATTTCCGTTGCAACTATTTTGCGAGCTCCACGGCGGACATCAAGACGACCTGCGTCATCCCTGATCCGCCCGGCCCCCTTTGCGACCGGCAGCAAATGAAGCCGTTCCTCACCGACCGCAACAATCCGCCCAGCTATCCGTACACGATTACCTCGGGCAAAATGAATCTCTTTACGGACATTGACATTGTCGGATCCGGAGATCTTTGTGCCCAGGTGTCGGTAACCAAATGTCAAGGCCCCATTGATTCGAGCGGAGTCTGCACGACGGGTCCCTCCACCGATCCGGTACGGACGCTTATTCACGCGGACGGCTACAGCGCCAGCTGTGATTCTCTTGAAACGAGTACCAGGGTCTTGCAACGTACCGCGGAGTGGCGCTACTAGCGATGGCGAAGCTTTAGTATGATGGGGGCAATGCCGAAGATTCCCGCAGACGTTCGTGACAGGTATGAGAAGCTGAAAACGGCGGTCAATCGCTACCGGCGTCTCTACCACGTCTACGATAAGGAGGAAATATCTCCGGAAGCCCTCGATTCGCTGAAACACGAGCTCTCGGAGCTTGAGGCCGCGCACCCGTCACTCATCTCACCCGATTCACCGTCGCAACGCGTAGCGGGGCAGCCGCTTCCGGGCTTCAAAAAAGTGCGGCATAAGGTGGCGCAGTGGTCATTTAACGACGCGTTCACACCCGAAGATATCCGCGCGTTCGATGAGAGAGTGAAGAGGTTCCTCCGCTCTTCTCACGGCGAAGTCGCCCCCACCTATGTGTGCGAGCTCAAGATAGACGGGCTTAAAGTCATTTTGGAATATCAGAAAGGAGTTCTCGTTACCGCCGCGACGCGCGGCGACGGGGCGGTGGGAGAGGATGTGACGCAAAATATAAAAACAATCGAATCCGTGCCGCTTTCGCTCGAGCGTCCCGTGGACATAATCGTCGAAGGGGAGGTGTGGATGAGCTCGAAGAATCTGGAGGCATTGAACAAAGCGCAAGCAAGAGCGGGCAAACCGCTCTTTGCGAATCCGCGCAACGTCGCCGCGGGCTCCATCCGTCAGCTCGACCCGAGTATTGCCGCTTCACGCAAACTCGACATGTTCATCTACGACGTCGCACAGACGAGTGAAGCAATGCCGCGCACCCAAGCGGAAGAGCTCGATTATTTGCGGAAGCTCGGCTTCAAAGTGAATCCGCACCACATCCACGCGAAGGATATCGAAGGGTGTATCGACTATTGGGAAACGTGGAAGCGAAAGGGCAGGCACCAGGAATACTGGACCGACGGTGTTGTCATCAAAGTCAACGAAAAGAAGTATCAGGATGTGCTCGGTTACACGGGCAAAGCCCCGCGTTTCGCCATCGCCTTCAAATTCCCCGCAGAGCAGGTGACGACGATACTCGAAGACATCGTATTTCAGATAGGTCGCACGGGAGTCGTCACTCCAGTAGCGCACCTCAAGCCAGTTTCCGTTGCGGGTACGACAGTCTCGCGCGCGACTCTGCATAATGAGGACGAGATTAACCGCCTCGATGTGCGGCTGGGCGACACGGTCGTGTTGCAAAAAGCGGGGGATGTCATTCCCGAAATCGTTGAGGTGGTCAAGGACCTGCGACCAAAAAACACAAAGCCATTCAAGTGGCCGACCCACATTCACGAATGCGGCGGCGACGGCCGCATCGAGAGAATCCCGGGACAGGCCGCCTGGCGCTGCGTAGACAAAAGCTCGTTTGCGGTCTCCCGGCGTGTCTTTCACAATTTCGCGGGCAAACACGCGCTCGACATCGAGGGCTTGGGCAAAAAGACGGTTGACCTCCTTCTGGAAAACGGCCTCATACAGCATTTCGACGACATCTTCACCCTCACCGAAGGCGACGTCTTGCCGCTTGAAGGGTTTGCGGAAGTCTCCGCAAAGAAACTCATCGAATCCATTCAACGCTCACGCGAGGTCGAGCTCGCGCGCCTTTTGGTCGGACTCTCCATTCCGCACATCGGCGAGGAAACCGCAATCCTTCTCGCGCAAGAATTCCGCTCGCTCGATGCGCTTGCAGCCGCAAGTGAGGAGAAATTGAATGCGATAGATGGAATGGGGGAGATTATGGCGAAAGCGGTACATGAGTGGTTCCACGACAAAGAAAATCTCAAATTACTTGGCCGTCTCAAAAAAGTCCTCATCATTAAAATCCAAGAGGTGACGCCTCATGGCACGTTACCGCTTGCGGGCAAAACATATGTTCTCACAGGCAGCTTGAAATCAATGTCGCGTGACGAGGCGAAGGAAAAACTAAGAGCCCTCGGCGCCGACGTCTCGGCGTCTGTATCCAAAAAGACGACGGCTGTCATAGCTGGAGAAGAAGCAGGCTCGAAGCTTAATAAAGCTAGAGAACTGGGCGTTACAGTGCTGACGGAAGATGAATTTCTGAAGCTAGCGGCGCAGCGTTGAGTACTAAAAATAGCCCGCAAAATATGGTCTTTTTAGCTTGACAAAAGGTCATTTTGGGTTATAATTGCAGATGGTGGGAGTTTACTATCCAGCAGCTCCCAAAAATAGCCAAAAAGAAAGGGCCGCATCCCGCGGCCCTGAAGTATCCTTCTGTGGAGGAGGAAAAGATGAATAGCAGCAACATTCGCGCGAACGCTACGTCGTGGCTCCGCTATCTCTTCAACCCGTTTGACCCCTATGGTGCTGGGATGCATTTCACGCTCGGAGTAATCGGCTTCTTCGTCAGCATGGTGGACCCGATTTGGTTCGGCGTGCGACCGTACTATGACGGAATTGGTTTTCTGCTCGTCGCGTGCATCATCGGTCCGTTCACGCTTGCGTTCGCAAGCATCGATAAGAAACGTGAGCGGATGCCCCTCTTCTTTCTGATGGGCGGATTTACGTCCGGCATACTCTCGTTCGCTGGCATAACCGCTGGCGTATGGTATATGGCCGTCCGATACGGCGTCCAGATTACGGAAGGGTCACCGTACGGCGTCACCTACATTTGGTGCATGTTCGTCGGGCTGGCGGTGTACTTCTCGTATACATCCGGCATAAGCGCAATGTCCAGGGATTATCGCCGCGACAGTGCGGCGCCAGTCCTGCTTCTCGCGCCGTTCGCAATCCAGTGCGCTGTGAATGCACTGGTGGCAAGTGGAGCGCTCGGCCTCAGCGACGATTTCGTCAAAGCGTTGTCGGGCATGACGACCGCCAACCTCAACGATATCGAAGTCGATGGCAAACATGGAAAGGTCTCGGAGCAGGTGCTGATCTACCTCCACGGTGAAAATTTCGAGTTCACCGAGGACCTGCACCGCGATTTACTCCATTGGCGTGCACATCTAAAGGGGTTGATGAAAGGATCCTCGCAAGTAGGCGTCGTCAGCCAGGACTACAAAGTGTCAATAGAACAAATGATTGCAAGAGTGCGTTCACACGCACTCTCACGTGGAAGGGGACTGCTCACCAAACGGTGACGTCAGACCTCCTCCACAGACTTAAACGGCGCACCCTAGCTGGATGGGGTGTGCTGTTTCTTTTGTTGCATGATTGATGAAGATGTGGTATCGTACAAGTGTTCAACTCGACGAATACCGTGTGAATTCACAAACTTCGCTTCGCAATCGCATCCATAATTTCTTCGAAGATCCGAATACGCCTTTTGGGTATGCGGTACAGGCTTTTATCGCTATTCTCATACTGGCATCGGTGGCGGAGTTCGCTATCGAATATCTAGATCCACGATTATTCGAGCAGTATCGGGACTTCTTCCATATCGCCAACTATTTCATCCTGGCGGTATTCACTGTCGAATACATTCTGAAGGTGGCGACGGCACCGAATCTCGGTCGTTTCGTCATCAAACCCTTCAGCGTTATCGACTTTCTGGCCATCGCACCGAACTATCTCGAACTCATCCTCCCCCTCTTTCTCGAGACCACGCAACTGCGGGTCCTGCGTCTGCTCCGCTTTGCCCGTCTTCTCCGACTTCTCAAGTTCCTCCGGTACGGGAGCATTCTCAAGAAAGTACTCCGGTTCCAGGGTACGATTCTCCAAAACATTACGCCGATTATCGCTTTGTTCGCAGTATTAAAGGGCGTCATCTGGGTACTTGAATCGTACGATCTTTGGTTTGCCAACACCCAACTCGGAGACCTTTTCACCATCATAGGTTTCGCGTTGGGCATCATTCTCTCGCAGAAGATAAATGTGAGCTACGAGAAGTTTATCCAAGTGGAGGAATCTGTCGTTCGCATCCGCTCATTGCTCGAATCGCTGGAGTTGACTCTTAATTCGCTTACGAAAGGTCTAGGGACGAGTATTTCGCGCGAGTGGGGCAAGGCGTTCCTTCCGCTCCTCAAGAGCAAGGAAGCGAATACCTATGGGCTCGGTAAGGTGAACGCCGCTCTGCAATCGGCTGCATTAAGCGTCGAAAAACAACCCGCCGACCTTTTTGTACTCTCCACAAACCTCATTCAGGAGGCTCAATTTTGTCTGAGCAAAAAATCGCGCCTGATACCCAAGCCGTACGACACGCTACTCCACCAATCGACGATGCTTTATCTCGCCCTTGTTGCGGTTTTCATACCAGGTGCGACGGGTATGCTTTCGGTACTTCTTGCGACATACATGCTCTACGGTATGTACAACCTTACTCAAGATTTCGATACTATCATCGGCGGGGAGTACGACCTCATTAATATCGATACCTCCGAACTTGAAGAGTACTTGACATCTGAACCCCAAGCATAGAAACTTGCTTAACACTAAGGCGCGTAAACATATCTATGGCCGGGCAAAAGAAGCAGAAAAAACCAAAAGTACTCGTTCTTTTTTGCGGCGGTACCCTGGTAATGGAAGAAGACAAAAACGGCACCCTTCTGCCGACCTCAAAAGAGCGTGCAATTGAAATTTTGCTCGGAATGGAACCCCGGCTGCGAGAGAGGATTGATATGGACGTTACGTATATTGACAACATTGATAGTACCAACATGCGTCCGGAACATTGGGATAAAATGGCCGACGTAATCGGGAGAGAGTATGAGAAGTATGATGGATTTGTAATTACCCATGGGACAGACACCATGGCGTATACGGCAAGCGCGCTCTCGTACACGCTACAAAATCTCGGCAAGCCCGTTGTCATTACAGGGGCCCAAATGCCGGGAAGCAAGATGGAAACGGATGCGCGCCGCAACTTCGTGAACGCTGTCCAGGTTGCCACAATGAACCTCGCGGCAGTCGCGCTAGTTTTTGACGAAGAGATTATTTTGGGTGCGCGATCTTCGAAGGTGTCTGAATCAAAATTGAACGCCTTTGAGACGATTAATTGGGATCTCTTGGGGGAAATTAGAATTGATATCCGGCTCAGCGATGAGGCGAAGCCGCGTCACAAGGGTAACCTCAAATTGCAGAAAGGTTTCGAATCGAATATTGCTGTAGTCACATTAATCCCAGGGACACCGAATGAGACGTTGATGGCTCTTCTACAGCAAGGCGTTAAGGGTCTTGTGGTGCGCGCGTTTGGTCCGGGGAACATCGCGTCGCAGTATCTCGACTTTATACGACAGGCGCTCAAAATGAAGATACCCGTGGTTGTCCATACGCAATGTATGGAAGGAGCGACTTCGATGCATCTCTATGACGTCGGCAAGCAGGCTCTCGACCTTGGCGTCATACAATCGTACGATATGAGCCTCGAAGGTGTAACGACCAAGCTGATGTGGGCAATCAAGCACGCGAGTACCTATGACGGCGTCAAAAAGTTGATGCACACGAATTTTACGGGAGAGATCAATAAAGAAGGAAAGATATACTGAACCGCCTCAGTATGAAGGAGGCGGTCTTCTGTTTAGTGGGTTTTTCTTGTATCATTCCGCCATGGATGTCGACATTACAGCGCTTGCGAAGCTAGCGCGGTTGGAGGTTTCGGAAGGGGAACTGAAGAGGCTGGAAACGGAGATTCCGGCTATTTTACATTTTGTTGAGACGATACAGGGTGCGAGCACTGGAAAGGAAACGAATGCGCCCGCACTGCACAACGTCATGCGCGCGGATGAGAATCCGCATGAGAGCGGGAAATATACGAAGACACTTTTGGATGCTGCCCCTGCACGGGAAGGGAATCGTGTTGCCGTCAAACAGGTGGTTTCCCGCAATAAAAAAGCATGAACCTTGAAACACTGACAATAGCAGAAGCACGCCGTGCGCTCGACGCCAAGGAGTATTCTGCGCTCCAACTCACGAATGCATATTTGGATGCTATCGCCAAGAAGGATGGGGAAATTCACGCATACCTCGAAGTATGGGCGGATTCGGCGCGTGAGGAAGCAAAGGCCGCGGATGCGGTTATTGCGAGGGCGGAGTCGCAGCCGCTTACGGGAATTCCTATCGCGGTCAAAGACAACATGCTCATCGAAGGTCGCATTGTGTCGGCGGCATCAAAAATACTGGAGAATTATCGCGCCTCATACGATGCGACCGTCATTTCAAAACTCAAGGCACAGAGCGCGGTATTTCTCGGCCGCACCAATATGGACGAATTCGCGCTCGGCAGCTCAACCGAAAATTCGGCATATGGCCCGACCAAAAATCCTCATGATACATCGCGCGTACCCGGCGGCACATCGGGCGGCTCGGCTGCCGCCGTAGTGGCGGGGATGGCGCTTGCCGCCCTCGGCAGCGACACGGGCGGCTCTATCCGCCAACCTGCTGCATTTTGCGGCGTCGTCGGGCTGAAGCCGACCTATGGGGTTGTTTCGCGTTCAGGGCTTATCGCCGCGGCCTCCTCCCTCGACCAGATAGGCACCCTCGCGAAGAACGTGAAAGACGCGAAGATTCTTTTCGACGCTATCCGCGGCCATGACCCGATGGACAGCACCTCTATAGAAAATCCGAAATCCGAAATCCGAAATCCGAAAAAGCTTGGGGTGCCGAGAGAATTTCTCACTGACCTCAATGCAGAGATGCGAGCGGAGTTTGAAAAGTCTCTGCAAAAGCTGAAAGACGCAGGATACACGCTCGTCGATGTGGCGCTTCCGTCTTTGCAGTACGCGCTCGCGGTGTACTACATCATTAATCCCGCGGAAGTTTCCACCAACCTCGCGCGCCTCGACGGCATACGCTACGGCCTCTCGGTTCCCGCCGATGTTATCGGCGAAGTCTACTCGAAGA
>MFKY01000029.1:491-7682 GCA_001781175.1 Candidatus Kaiserbacteria bacterium RIFCSPHIGHO2_01_FULL_55_37 | reverse complement strand
GACACAGATGTCCCTGTCGTTCTTTCTTGTGAGTAGGGAACATAGGGCGAGCATAGATTTCGAATCATATTCCTTCATACCCATTACCACAAACGTCGCACCGCGAAAACAATTGTCGTAGCCCTCCATTCCGGTCAGCGGCGTACAAACCGCCTCCAATCCCTCTTTTGTCATGATGCGGTCGCGTAATACGGGCCAGCTCTCTTTTATGCACGTCGCAAATATAGGCTCCGGAAACCGGCCGCAGAATGCCACCCTGTTCTTTTTTGCCTCGGGTGCCAGTTTCTTCACCAGCCCGATGTCTTCGGGCTCAAGCGGCTGATATATCTGCATAAATATGCCCTCCCGGCAGGTCTCCCGGAAATCACGGGACGGCCCGTTCGCAAGCACTTCGCACAAGGCGAGCGACCTCTGTACGTTCGCCTCTGTGATAAAGAGGAGAAGGTGTCCCATCCCATGCATGCAGCTTGACTGCTCAATCAGGGTCGGAGCCCATCCGGGACGTAGGTCGCACGCCCCCCGCAACATGCCCGTGACCTCTTCGACCGACGCGTCGGGTAGCGACACCGAGCGGAAACGTTCCTGGAACGCGCCGTGCAGTGCGCCGTTGCCGCAGATGCCCGCGGGCGCTCGTGCGATGATGTCTTTCCATTTGGAAGAATCTTTTGCGGTCTCTTTCGCCGATATGTTGTGCGCGAGGACGTGACAATAGTGGTAGCTCGGGTCCAGGTCCTGCACGATGACAGTTATCGCGTACGCCCGCTCCATGGAAATCCCCTTGTCCATGAGGGCAGGAATGGCCTTTTCGTAGCACAGGTCTTTCTGGCCGTCCGCAGTCCCATTCTCCGCACACTCCGCCACGACGCCATGTGCGAGCGCAGCGTCGCTCTGCATATCCACCGGCAGATTCTTATACACGAACATAGCGATGACGGCAGCGACCGCAATAACACCGATGACTATCCGTTTATGTATCATTGTATGTATATCACTGAGTCGCGAAAAGGTACTCCTTGTCGCACTGCCCTGCCTCGGATTGCGACAGACCTCTCGTGCACACATCATGGGCCTTGTCGCGCGTCGCCGGATCGGCATAGAATGCCCAGGCCATTCCTTCGCGACACCACACGCGGGCCACTCCGGTCGCGACCGCGTCACAAAATGCTTCCCCCGGCTCCGCTTCAAAACGCAGTTGCGGCAGGATTCCGTACCCTATCCCGCGATAACAGGCCCGCCGCAGGTCTTCCCTCTTCACTTTAGCGCAAAACTCCCCCATCCGCGAAGAAAGTGACGCATCTTGAGGAAGTGCCGTCGCCCACCACGACCCCAGTCCAAAGTAGCATGCTTGTGGGTACTCGCGTACCGAAAGACAAGGTTCATATCGCTCACTCATGGTGAATGGGCGCGATTTCTTTGTCGGGTCTTTCTCCATGACGCGGAAGTTGTATTCCATAAAAACGCCGTCGGAACAGCCGCTCATCTGCCCTTTCCAAGAGAGTTGCGCGCACAGTGATAGCGCCCGGCCTACGTCCGCAAAACCATATCCGTAGTACGCGAGCACGCCGTGTCCGATGCCGTGGAAACACCCCGTGCCCTGCGGTCCATAGGCGCGGACACATCCCTCGTCGAGCTTCTTCACCACATCGGGTCCGTGTTCGGCGATAGCGAGGCCGAGGAAACTGTGATAGCAGCCGAATCCGAAACTTCCGTCGCATACGGAAAAACCGTCGAGTCCCTCCTGCCGGTAGAGAGCTTCACCGAAGAGATGCGCGGCCGTGTGCTCCTCGGCGGAGGTGCCAGTCGCGTTCTCGTTCTTGAAAAGTGCAAGCGCTTCCGCGGGAGTACGTCCCGAAAAGAGTGACTCGACGTGTGAACGTTCGGACGACACAGTCTGCGGCGAACCCTGACGATACACCTGGAAGAAGTAGACGCCGAGCGCGAGCGCTAGTATGAGAACACCCCCCACGTATGCCGGGAAACGGATGCTTCTCATAACGAAAGTGCCGTCCTGCAATCTGCCTTCGATTCTTCAGGTACCTGCGAGCACAAGCGCGCGCCCTCTTCGCTCTTCGGCTTCAGGTACTGCGACGCCTCGCGAAAAACCGAGCGGAAACACTCAGGGAGTTCGCGCGAGTCGGCGAGAGCGCAGAAACGGATGGCGGCTTTCGGATTATTCTCTCCGCCCCAGTAGAGCGAGGAAAGTATGGACTGCGTGCAGTATTCGTAGGCTTCCGGGTGTGGCGCGAGCGCACACCACGTCCGCATCTTGCTCAGTTGCGCATCGGTCGCGTCCGGTACCGAGCGGATATCTCGCTCCATCGCGAGCACGGGAAATTCCTTGCCGATACCGCCGAAACATGCCTGCCGGAGTTCGGGAGTATTCTTTGAAATACCGTCGCAGTAGGTAAACGCTTTTGCGAAATGTTCCGGTCCGGGCACAGCGAGGTCTGCGCCTGCCGCTTCAAAGAGGTGCGGGGTTATATAAAGGTAGCAATATCCCTTCGCTTCCGCGGGTATGACGCCGGTAGAACAGGGAGCGAGCGGGTCGCGCGGGTCGTAATATTTTCCCCGCGCCTTGAGCCAGAAGTCGCGGTCGTGCCCGCCGCCGCCCATCAGCTCCATGATGGAGCCGCCGACGCATTCTACGTACTCATTCATATGATGTTCCTCCGTGCCGGTTTTGCGGCAAAAATCGACCGTTTTTACGAGGTCGTATCCGTGAAATGCAAATACACCGTGGCCGAGCCCGTGATAGCACATCGTGTACGCACCGGGGCCGCCCGGTGCTTTGCTGCAGGCGTCTTTGATAAGCGCGAGTGCCTTCTGGCCGCCGAATTCATTCAGCGCTCCGACGACGATAGCGTGCGAACACGCGTTCCTGAAATCCGGCGTGCATTCAGCGATGCCCGGAACTCCCTTTTGTTTGTACAGCTCGTCGCCCACGGTGTGCCCGAGAAGATGCAGGTCGGTATTCGGCGGAAGGTAGGCACGTTTCAGTACTTCAAATGCATACCCCGCACCTTTTTCCCGCGCGAGCGTCTCAAAACGAAGTGAGAGGTCGGGGAAATCTTTGGCTCCTTTTCCGATTCCCGACGCTTCAGGGTAGGCGCCGAATGAGAATTGAGCGTCGGCAAGCCACACAACCGCGGCTACAGCGAGGATGAGAACGACTGCGAACATCCCCGCAATGCTGCGCTTCGACATGGAGCGCATTCTATGCACGAATTACTTCGGAAGCAAACGGAACATATCGTCGGTTCCCGAAAACACATCTTCGTACAGAGAGAAACCGTTCTCTTCTATGGGAACGAAGCCGAGCCGGTGGAAACCTGCAGGGAAAAGGTACTGACCTTTTTCCACGAGTTGTCCGGGACCTTTATCTACTTCGGTAACAATCGGGTTTGCGAGAATGTAGGCGTCTTTACGGATACCCGTCACCTGCCACGAGACCTTCCCGTTCGGGACGCCGCCGCCTATTGTAAACTTGTTACTCCTCTCCTCTTCTTTGACATAGAGGTTCGGCATGGGGGCACCGATGGGTTTCAGTTGGTACCGTACCCCAGTGTTCAGAGAGTCGAAGTACGTCGGAAGCCGCACCGTGGCCTCGCCTTTTCCGTCTAAGCGAGCGATACCGTCGTAGATATTTTTTGCCTCCTGTGATTCCGCGAAGGAGTGATACAGGAGCTTGTTCTTCGGATCCAAGGGGTCGTCAATAACGAAACTTCCTGCACCCTTGGAAATACTGCCGCTAACGGTCAAGTTGACGGCTTCTGCCGCATTCTTGGTGAACTTAATAAGGTACGAGGCCTGGTAGTACGATTGAGCGTAGGCGTAGTAGTAGCCTTGGGTGTAAGCGTAGTAGTAGCCTTGGGCGTAAGCGTAGTAGTAGCCTTGGGCGTAGCCGTAAGCGTAGGCGTAGTAGTAGCCTTGGGCGTAAGCGTAGTAGTAGCCTTGGGCGTAGCCGTAAGCGTAGGCGTAGTAGTAGCCTTGGGCGTAGTAGTAGCCTTGGGCGTAGCCGTAAGCGTAGGCGTAGTAGTAGCCTTGGGCGTAGTAGTAGCCTTGGGTGTAGGCGTAGTAGTAGCCTTGGGCGTAGTAGTAGCCTTGGGTGTAAGCGTAGTAGTAGCCTTGGGCGTAGTAGTAGCCTTGGGTGTAGGCGTAGTAGTAGCCTTGGGTGTAGTAGTAGCCTTGGCCGTAGGCGTAGCTGTAGGCCTGCGCCGTATTTGGCATGAGCAACACCGCATACATGGCAAGTCCGACAAGCACGGACGCTATCGCGCCGTAACCAAATACCCTTTGGTTTACTTGCATAGCGGTTCAAAGATGCACGTCCCCACATTTACTTCTCTGCCAGGACCTTTCCAGACTTCTGCAGTGAGGGGGTGCACCAGAATATAGGGGTCGTGGCGGATGCCGGTGACTTGCCACGAGACCTTCCCGCCCGGCACCCCGCCTGCGATGGTAAATGTATTATTCTTCTCCTCCTCCTTTATATAGAGATCCGGCATGGCTTGGTCGAGTGCGAAAAATTGATAGCGTACGTCTTTGTTCAAAGCGTCAAAATAATCCGGTAGCGTAACGATCGCCTCACCTTTAGAATCCAACGTCGCAATCCCGTCGTACAGATTTTTCACATCGGGGGATTCCACGAACGAGTGAAAAAGTATTTTGGTGGCGGGGTAGACGGGATGGTCTATCGCAAAGGTGCCCGAGCCCTTGGAGAGAGAGCCGGTAATTGCGAGGTTGCCCACGAATTGTGTGTTGCCGGTAATCTTCACGGCAAGAACTACGCCCGGGACAACAAGCAGTGAAAGAATGCCGAGCTTTGCAAAAGTCTTCTTCATATTATTTCGCATAGCATTCTGGACAGATGTATTCGCCTTTGTCTACGAGCCCGTCCGGACCCTTATCTTCGCTTACGTTGATGGGATTTTTCTCTATGAATACGTCGTGGCGGATACCCGTCACCTGCCAGGATACTTTGCCGCCAGGCACACCGCCCGCTATCTTTAATTGAATGCTCCCGACAATACCGAAACTGCGCCCGACACCCGCGCTCAAGTGCAAATCCGGCATGGGCTGCCCGATGGGCGTAGCGAGATAGCGGAAATCTTTGTTGAGCGCGAGAAAATACCGGGGTAGTACGACAGTCGCGCTTCCGTTTTCATCCAGCGTCGCGATACCGTCGTAGATGTTCTTCACCTCGGGCGATTCCACGAAGGAGTGATACAAAAGTTTATTTTTCGGGTCGAGCGGATGGTCCATGACGAACGAACCCGACCCCTTGGAGAGAGTGCCGAGAACGCTCGCGTCGCCTACGATTGACGAACTCTTTGTGAAAGTGACGGCGCGGGCGAGGAGCGGAAAAGCAATGAGCGCCAAGAGTACGGAGAGACTGAGTCTCACTGCGAGGCGGTTTGACATATGATAGCCGTGTGTGCTCTGCGATGTTAGCACTGCCACACCTTTGCGGCAAGCATTGCTATGGGGGATAACTGCGTCCGCACTTTCCTAAGTACACTTGTGGGTTATACTGCCGGTATCATGCGCCTGCGGAATTTGCTCATACTCGTATGCGTGCTCGCCCTCGCGGCCGTTGCGGCATTTGCGTTTTGGAGCACCTCGTCAAAGGACACATCGTCGTACACTCCCGAATCTGCGCAGCCGCCCGGTCGCGGTGTCGTCGGCAACGCAAAATCAGACACTGATCCGTACGACGTCCTCATCACCTACACGACCGACGGATACTCGCCGCGGGACATCACTATCGAAAAGGGAAAACGCGTCCGCTTTTTGAATAAGTCGAGTGAGGAGACTTGGCCTGCATCGGGCATACACCCCACCCACACCCTCTACCCGGAAAAAACAAGTGCCGATTGTCTCGGAAGTTCATTCGACTCCTGCGCCGCGCTTAAAAATGGAGAATTCTTCGACTTCACATTCAACTACCCCGGCACGTGGAACTTCCACGACCACCTGCATCCGTACGACACCGGCTCTATCACCGTCACAGACGAGCCTCCGACAAAAAAATAACACGCCTGGGTGCTGTGGACAGCGCATGTCCACGGGCTCGCCTATGCTACAATCACTGCGTGTGGCGTTTTTCGTTGCAACAATATTCCGCGGTGTTCGGTATTGTCGTCGTTGCGCTGCTTCTCACGGCTACCGGGGTGTTCGCCTGGACCGCGCCTACTCAAGCGCCGCCGAATGGTAATGTCGCGCCGCCGATAAACACGGGAACGACCGACCAGGTAAAAAACGGCGGTCTATCGGTCAATTCCTTCGCTGCCTTTGGGAATGCGTACGTGCAGGGGAATACCGGCATCGGTATACTACCATCGACCGTGCGCCTTACGGTGAGCACTAATGCAGCGACAATACTTCCCATTCCACCGCTTGAAGAAAATCGAGCGGCAATAGCGCAGTTTGCGAGCGGCGACAATTTCCCGACGCGCATTCTTATCGACACGTTCGGGCCGTTTGCCGCCGGCATCGCCATGCGCAAAGCGAACGGCACGGCGGTCGCGCCCGCCGCGCTTAAGAAAGACGACGCAATCGCCAACCTCGCGGGGTTTGGATGGGGCTCGACCGCATATTCCTCATCTGCGCGCGCGAACATCCGCTTCCAAGCGGCCGAGAACTGGACCGACACTGCACAGGGCACCTACATTATGTTTGAGACTTCGCGGAACGGGTATGCGGAGCAAGTGGAGCGTATGCGGCTCGACCCGAGCGGCAGTCTCGGTATCGGTACTCCCACGCCGACCGCAAAGCTTACTATTCAGGGAGACGGGGTGAACTCAAATTTCAGGATTCTCGATTCTTCGGGATACGTGAGGATGGGCATGGGCTCTTTATATGGTTTGAGTATGAACGACGCTTCTAATAACAGCGTCACCAATCTATCAACATCGGGAGGAATCTCGTTTATCAACGCGACCGGCGGTAACGTCGGCATCGGCACAGCCGCGCCTGCGGCGCGCCTCGATGTGGCGGGGAGCGTGAAAGTCGGGAACGGAGGGGAAGCATGCTCTTCTTCGATTGCCGGAACGGTGCGCTACAACAGCACGACCCAGTCAATGGAATTCTGCAACGGGAGCGCTTGGAAGACGCTCGCGACGACAAATTGAGCCGTAGGCGGATATGCTGCCATTTTTACTACGAAGCGCGGAGGGGCGGAAAGCGCTCGCG
>MFKY01000029.1:0-479 GCA_001781175.1 Candidatus Kaiserbacteria bacterium RIFCSPHIGHO2_01_FULL_55_37 | reverse complement strand
GGCGGATATGCTGCCATTTTTACTACGAAGCGCGGAGGGGCGGAAAGCGCTCGCGACGCTGTGTGTAGGCATTTGCGCGGTTGTCGCGGGGGCTCTCGTCGTCGTTATGATACTGCAAAGCTCTCGCACGCCTGAAGTCCTCACGCAGGGCGTGTCGAACACAAGGGAGGAGAAACTGGCAATCCTCGCCGAATTAAATCGCGAAGCGGCGTCTTCCTCCGAGGAGGCACGCTTGCAGATTCTCGGCACAATCGCTTCCTCGTCCGAGGTACAGGTGAATAATTACGAAAAGCTCAAGGTCTTGAACGACCTTCGTTAATACTATGCATCGCCGATACATACTCGGAGGGCTTATTGCGGTCATGCTTTCGGCGGTCGCGGCCTCTCCGTACTACCCGGCTGAAGCAAGCGTGGGCGGAGTGATTACGGGCTACGCATGGAGCGAAAATATCGGGTGGATATCGCTCAACTGCTCCGAT
>MFKY01000028.1 GCA_001781175.1 Candidatus Kaiserbacteria bacterium RIFCSPHIGHO2_01_FULL_55_37 | reverse complement strand
AGTGTTCTTGAGAACACTAGCATAGAAAACATCAGTCGGCGATCTGTTCGGCTACTTTATATATATCGCCTGCCCCCATAGTGATGATGAGGTAGCGGTCGTCATAGGCAAGCAATCTGTCGCGGATGAGGTCGAACGAATCGAACGCCAGCGATTCGCCTCCGTAGCGGCGCGTGACCTCCGCCACAGACTCATGTGTCACGGAGGGGTCAGACACTTCGCGAGCGGCATAAATGGGCGCGATGAGACTCTCGTCCGCTTCGGCGAGCGCGCGACCGAATTCCTGCAGGAGACTGCGCGTGCGGCTGTAGAGGTGCGGGTGGAACGCGACGATGATTTTCTTGTCGGGAAATATTTCCCGCGCCGCTTCGATGGTCATTTGAATTGCGGTGGGGTGATGCGCGTAGTCGTCATACACAACTGCGCCGGTGGGCGTTTCCCCCTTGTACTCAAATCTTCGCCACGAGCCCTTGAAATCCATGAGGGCGCGGTCGGTGTATGACTCCTGCAAGTGCGGAAAAAGCGCCCGCGCCGCCGCCTTGGCGGCCCTAGCGTTCATGCGGTTGAACTCCCCTATCTGCCCGAGCGCGGGCACGGTTTGCGTCGTGTAATCGAGTATCGGAGCGACGGCGTCTCCGAGTACCGCCGCGATGGCTGGATCATACGGATTCGTGACGATGACGCCGTGCGCGGGCACGCGCGCCACGGCTTTCCGAAATGTCGCCTGCAACGCCGCGAGGTCGGGAAAGTAATCCGTGTGGTCGAGTTCAATATTAGTGATGACGAGTATCTCGGGCGAAAGCTTCAAAAGGTGGTCGCGGTATTCGCATGCTTCGACGATGAAGAGGTCTTCTTTTCCGGCCAAAAAATTGGAACCGAAATCACGCACAATGGAGCCGATGATGGCCGTCGGCTCTTTTTCGGCATACTGAAGTATTTTTGCGAGCATGCCCGTGGTCGTCGTCTTGCCGTGTGTGCCCGCCACCGCAATCGTGCACGCAGTGCGCGTCACCTTGCCAAGCGCTTCGAAGTACGACATCTCCGGAACCCCCATTTCTCTCGCGCGCACCCGTTCGACGTTGCTCTCCGGCACGGCATCACTGTAGACGAGAAGCTCCGTATCCGCGGGAATGAGACACTGATCGTGCCCGACGGTGACTGAGATGCCTTTTTGTACGAGCATCGTCGTCGTGGGCGATTCTTCGCGGTCGGAGCCGGAAACTTCGTGTCCTGTGTAGTCCAAGTACTGCGCAAGCGCCGACATCCCAATGCCGCCAATGCCGACCATATACACGTTCGTTGGAATTTTCATAGATTTTCATTCACCCTCAGTTTTCAACAAATCTGGTGACTTCCACATGTACCTTACGATGTGGTCTAAGGGCACTTTTTTCTCGTCCGCGTCGGCGGATGGGCTGAAATACATATTGATGCGCGCCGATATGAGACGCCAAGCCGCGTTTGAGCCACCCATCGTCGGGTAATCTTTCATACACGCCTTCAAATCAAAGAAATTGGGATTCCCCATAGCCATAAAGAGCGGGTATACGTTATTCCCGAGTACGACCTTAATCTCTGACAATGCATGTCCCACTCCCCCCTGGTGGCCGCGCTTCAAGTTATCCCAGATAGTGGGTTTGCCATTATACAAGTACTTATCCACCGTGCGACAAATCTCTTTGGTTACAGCCTGATAGTCCACATACATAGGCTGTTGCTCCGCCCACGTCCGACGCGGGTTGCCTGCCCGGTCCCGGGGCGTGCCGAAACGCTTCGTGAGCAAACCGGAGTGCTGCGTCAGTAACTCTTGATTAAAACCTTCGGTCACCGCCTCGTCGAGTCCTACTCCTCTTCCGTCGCGCATGCGATATCCGAGCCGGTACACATTCTGTCCGATAGCAGGATTCGTCTCGAAGTAGGAAACTTGGTGTATGAGTTCATGACTCGTAATCGCAAAGTGGCCAAACGGATTTTTGTCCTTGGACGGCCCTTCGACTTCGGCCCGGTCTATCTCATCGAGGTAACGGCCCGAAATCGAGTGTATCTTCTGCCAGATGACGGGGTCAACGACCCGAACGCGCTCACTCTGCAGGTACGGACCCTGTGGTAAACCAAGCCGCTCGCGCTCTTGCATAAGAGCAAGCTGCACGATGCCGATGAATTCCGTTTCTTCAAGGCTTTTCGCAACCTCTTTGACCCCCAGTCTGCGGGCGGCCAAACGACGGGTCTTTTCCAATTCTTGACCGAGCTCATCGAGGGCCTTTTCCTTGTCATAGCTTGCATCTTTCGCTGCGGTACGATCTATGACTCTTTTCGTTTCTCCTCCAGGATTCACCTTTCGCCACAGTTTCTCCTCTGACATACCTCTGATTATGAATCACGCGCAGGTAATGGCAACTATCCCTATGGAGCGAAAGAGTCTACAATGCAGACATGACCCGTACGGAAAAGAAACCGAAATTTAATTTCGAAGAACTGAAAGCTGCGGCGACGAGCTTGAATGCAAAGCTCCGCAAGTCCGTTTTTGTGGAATACTTCGAGCGCTTCGAGGAATTTCCCTCTTACCTTTTCGACAACAGCAACGGCATAGACAGCCGCCTGCAGGAAACCATCAGGGATCTTCAAGACGACCCCGAAACAAGCAAAAGTATGCGCAAAGGTATCGAGACGCTCATGCTCCGTCTCCCCTCTGCCTGACGGTTTTCGCGCACCTTTTGTCCACTCGCGCACCCCGAACGAGGGTGCTATAACGTAGACGTGAAGAACTCGCTTGAACGTTTCTTTGGTCGGTCCGAAAACGGCAATATCACCGACCTCTTGCGGCGGCAAGCGGAGATCGCATCGGCATGCGCCGAGGTACTCCAAAAAAGTGCGGGCAGCGCCCTTCCGGAGATCGTCGCTTTTGAACGGGAGGGTGATATGACCGAGCAGCGCATTCACGAAATACTCGACAGCGCGTTTATCCTCCGATTCGACAAATCCGACATCGCCAACCTCGCGAACACGCTCGACAACACACTCGACGGAATGCGCCACATCGCCACCCACGTGGACACCTACAAGCCGTACCTCAAGCATTTGCGGCCCGAGGCGCACGAGCTCATTGAAACCATCGAGGATATGAGCGCAACGGTGCTGCAGCTCACGATACTGTTGAAAGAGCGTCGGCTCGAGCTCGCGCGCGTCAAGGAGTACACGCGTCACCTTGCAAAATCGGAGGCACAGGCGGATGCCATCCTCCATAAAGCCGAAAAGGCGCTCGTGTGCGACAAGAAAATTATCGCGGATCCGCTCGCCTTTATCGCGCACGACAATCTGTTCCGCATGCTTGAAGACGTCACCGACACGGCCAATCACTGCGGGACGCTCATTCTCTCGATAGCACGCAAAGAAGCATGACCCACACACTAAGCCGCTCGTTGCCGTTTATGTGCATACCTGCAAAACGTTTGCTTAGAATAACGAACTCGACACTCCACTTTGCGCCGGTGGTTACCGCGACAGAAAATTACGAGCGACTTAGTGTGCGGGCATGACCGCGCTTATCCTCCTCGGGGTGGCGCTTTTTCTGGTGCTTGCAGCAGAATTTATCAACGGGTGGACCGACGCGCCGAACGCCATCGCGACCGTGGTCTCGACCAGTACGCTGCCGCTTACTTTTGCGGTGCCCATGGCCGTCATTCTCAACATCGCGGGCGCCATGTCGGGGACGGCAGTCGCCGCGACGATAGGCAAAGGTATCGTAACGACCGACTCCGTGACCGTACCCGCGATTGCGGCGGCGATGATTAGCATCATCGCGTGGGGCGCTTTCGCGGCTCATCGAGGCCTCCCCATCAGCAAATCGCATGCGCTCGTAGCGGGGCTGGCGGGAGCGGCCATCGCGGGCGGCGGGTTCGGAGCACTCATGTGGGCAGGGTGGCTCAAGATATTTATCGGCATGCTCCTCTCCGTGGTAGCGGGTTTCGGCCTCGCATTTTTGATGAGCAAGGTCGTCATGATGTTTGCCGCATCAGCCTCTCCGCGGCGCGCAAAAATCGGTTTTGACATCGCGCACATTTTCACCGCCGGCACCATGGCATTCGCTCACGGCATGAACGACGGTCAAAAATTCATCGGCATCTTCACGCTCGTCCTGGTTTTGGGTGCGCAGATACCGACGTTTTATATCCAGTGGTGGGTCATCGTCTTGTGCGGACTTACGATGGGGCTCGGTACATCTTTGGGCGGCTGGCGCATCATCGCGACCATCGGCAAACGGATGGTCAACATCAAATCGTGGCAGGGGTTCGTCGCAACGAGCGCGGCATCCTCGACGATTATCGCCGCATCGGTCTTCGGCGTGCCGCTCTCGACGACACATACGATTACTTCGGCGATTGCGGGCGCCAGCTCATCGCGGCGCATGGGCGACGTGCGGTGGGGAGTACTCGGCACCGTGGTCAGAGGATGGTTTATGACCTTCCCCGTTTGCATCGTTATCGCATTTTTCGCCGCCTACATTGCGAACATTCTATTCTAAAATTGAGGTTCGCGAATGATGAAATAAGCATTCAGGTCATTATGCCTTGTTGCTCATTTGCCTAACGATATCTGCGAACAAATCCCCTTTTTCTTCGAAATTCTTCCAAAGCCCGTAACTCGGCGAGGCGCACGAAAGAATTGCGGCGCTCCCCGCTTCCGTATGTTCGTACGCGAACCGGACTGCTTCTTCCATGTTCTGCGTTTCGAGAATATTCAGTCCGCTCCGGGCGGCAAACATGCGCTTTCCGGTCTCAGGAAAAAGTACGATGTTTTTTATTTTTTGCGCACGTATTTCCTTCTCAAGCTCCGTAAAATCGTATCCCCGATCAAATCCGCCGAGAAATATAGTCCCGATACCCGATACAGCTCGGAGCGCCGCAATGGTGGATTCAGGCGTCGTTGAGATCGCATCGTCATAAAAGCGTATGCCCTTGAATTCACCGACCAGATCGAGGCGATGCGGTAGGCTTTTGAACGCTTTTATAGCCCTCGCAGCGATTTTTTCCGGTATACGGAATTGTTTTGCGACAGCGACCGCAGCACGCACGTTGTCGAGATTATGCTCTCCGAGGAGCGGAATTTCACTTTTCTTGAGTGGAAGTTTTTGAGCAAATAACACGGATTTTGCGCGAGAATTCTTTACCCAGTTTCGAAGTTCGGGAATATTTTTGTTGTATATGAATACATCCCTTGAGTTCTGGAATTTTGTGATGTTCCTTTTTGCGGAGTAATACCTCTCAAGACTTGTGTGATAATCCATGTGGTCGGGGAACAGATTCGTTACAACGGCGATATGAGGCGAATATTCAATGTCATCGAGCTGATAACTTGAGAGCTCAACGACAGCGATTGACTTTTCATTCGCACCGGAAAGTATCTCGAGCATTGGCAGACCGATATTCCCCGCGAGTTGTACCGATAGTCCGGCCTCTTTCAAAATCGCATAGATAAGGGACGCGGTGGTGCTTTTCCCTTTGCTACCCGTAATCCCGATAATAGTTCCCGGGAATCTCGAAAAAAATATGTTGGTTGCGGTCACATAGTGCCGACGTACTTTTTCTTTCGGTATTCCCGGTGTCTTTATGATAATGTCGCATCCATCTTGCTGATTAAGATAGTTCGGATTTTGTGCTTCGTCCGCGGTCTTCAATTCCAACTGTTGATACGCTTTTCTTAGATACGCTTCCGTTGCTTTCCCCTCTTTGCCATACCCCAAAATCAAGGCATTTTTCATACCGCAGAATCGGAATCGCGCAGGAATCGTCGGCGCTTTTGCTGTTTCCATGACCTTTTTTAAGAGGACATCCGGGCCATCTATCCGAGGAAGGAACGCGAGCACAATGGCACTTCCCGTATAACTCGCGCGCGCGAGGACAAGTGCTGCACGCGCTTCATCAAAAGTGCCGACGCAATCGAAAGGCTTCATATCACCGAAACCGAGAATGTCTCCAAAAAGCGGCTGAAGCGAACGGTCGTCGAGCATGTTTCGCCCGAATATGCGCACTAGGGTGTCTCGCGGGACGAAAGGAGCAAGCATGAGAAATACGAAAGCGCACTTTGGACATTCCGCGCACCACATGCCATGCGGGCGCTGCGTCGCGTCGATTTTGAATTTTCTATTACAACCGGTGAAATGGAAAAAATAGTCCGAGTACTTCGTGAAGAGTTCTGCTATGCGTATCTCATAAAAAGGTCTGACGATGGAAAAATATGTGATTGAAGGCGTGAGGTGTTGGCGTACGTACGATTGGAAAAGCCCCTCAAATTCGGCCGATTTACTCCACTGGTGATTAACCACCTCACCGTGATGCTCGACATTGCCGAAATTACTGCTGTGCTCGTTACCGACGACGACGTAACGATAACCATAGAGTGTTGCGGATAGGAGCCCAAGAAATGCGTAGACGGCAGAAATTGGTATGTGGCCTTCATACGCACCCGGAAGGCGCTCAAGAACCTTGGAGTCGAGTACTCTGCGTATCGTGAGCGAATCAATACCTGCAACCTCACAAACTTTTTTCGCGATATCGTGAGAGGTATACGTTTCGACAATAAGTCCGGTCTGCGGATACTTTTCCTCTTTCAGAAGTTCAATTGCAACAACTGAATCCTTGCCCCCGCCTATGCCAACAAGTGCCCTCTCTTTTACTTTGAGGTCCGATACTTGTGCACGGACATCTTTCGCGTTCGGAAAAGATATCGACGAGAGATCGAGATTGTTGCGATAGGTAAACTCGCCGAGCCCCTTGCGATACACTGTACTCCAAAAATCTGCTTGGATTCTCGAAAGTTTGCGGTTCATTTTGATCTTCGGCGGACAGTAGAGCTTGTAGTAACTAATCCCGAGCATGAGGTGGACGTCGCTCAAAAGCGCATCCAAAAGAGTCGATGGGGTTTTATTATCAGGAACGCGCGGGAGCTTTACCACTTCGACAAACGTTAGAGGTTTGGCGTTTTCAAAACCTATCTCATACTTAAATCTAATTTCCTTCTTTTTCGGAGAAAATACGTAGGAAGTATAGGAAAAATAGGTCGCTCGATTAGACATATCTTGAGACTAATACGTCCGATACTCGGTGTCGAGAAACTGCCCGACGCGTTTGAGGCCCTCCTCGATTTTCTCCGCATCCAACGCGTAGCTGAAGCGCAGACGTTTAGGAGCGCCAAACCACGTGCCGTCGTAGGTAATGACGTCGTAGTTGTAGTAGAGGTCGTGCATCGCACGCGTAGCATCTTTGAACTTCGGAAAAACGTAGAATGCGCCCTCCGGTTTCCAGAGGTCGAGACCGATATCACACATCCCTTTATACATAATGTCGCGGCGCTTTTCCCAGATGGGCACGTGCGCCGTGACATATGTCTCGCGCTCCTCCATTGCGGCAAGCCCCATCGCCTGGCTCCCGATAGAAGTATTCATCGAGGTGTGCGATTTCATTTCGACGACATCTTCGACAAGCTTTTGGTCCACCGTGTGGAAATAGCCGAGGCGGAATCCGCACATGGCATACGTCTTGGAAAATGAGTTGACGGTGACGACGCGTTTGCCTGTCAGAAGATAATTTTCGCGCAC
>MFKY01000027.1 GCA_001781175.1 Candidatus Kaiserbacteria bacterium RIFCSPHIGHO2_01_FULL_55_37 | reverse complement strand
ATATATGAAAGCGGCCTCTTTCGGCGGTTGTGATTCGTACTGCTTGGACAACGCGGGTAATATGCGTTGAATTTTTGTTTCGCGTTCCTTTATTACCTCTAAAAGCTTTTGGGGGTGCACTGCTCGATATAAATTCTCGTTTTTCTGGAAAATTTGGAAGACCAAGCCCTTTTCGATAAGACGGTTCAGCGCATCGTACACATTGCGACGATGAATGTTGCCTTCTACAGATATGTTCGAGACCGATATCTCGGCTTTTGTTACGAGCACTTCATAGATTTTTGCCTCATTGGGCGAAAGGCCGATTTCTTCAAATATCTCGGAATACATAAGTATTTTATGCTGTGGTGCTCTTAATCACCCCATGGTGCCATTGGCCACTCGCTAATTATCTTATACTGTTTCCCCGCTTGGTCAAGTGGACCCAGCTTGGTGTTTGAACAACGGGAGATACGAAACGTGACACGGAACAGCAATC
Source organism: Candidatus Kaiserbacteria bacterium RIFCSPHIGHO2_01_FULL_55_37 (assembly GCA_001781175.1). Classification (GTDB taxonomy): domain Bacteria; phylum Patescibacteriota; class Minisyncoccia; order Phycocordibacterales; family UBA2100; genus UBA10103. The sequence goes on along the minus strand of MFKY01000027.1, from coordinate 7,231 downwards.
ACGATCCTATTCCGCCCTTCCGCGGCCCAGGATCAGTCGGACCAGTGATCAAGATCTTGCAGCGATTCTTGAACGACCGCGCCGACCAGCTTGGCACTGCTCGTATTGTAGTTGATGGGGTGCATGCGGGGCCGAGCGTTGACCTGCTCATGCTCTGGCAACGGGCAATGCGAATCGACGATGACGGCGGCTATGGACCGCAATCGCATAAATGCGCGAAGAGCCGGTACGGATTCGACCTCGACGCAGAGGCGCAGAAACCCCTCTCGACGACGGAAGACGCTCTGACGACATTCGTGCAGCCCAACAGCATCCTCTACTGGGCTCGGGGAATCGGCGGTCCTAAAACGAACCTCGTTCTCGCCCAGTCGATCTTTCATCGGACCCGTCACGGGAACTGACACAAACTACTCCGTCGCAATCCGCGACCCCGAACCCCAGCGAGGCGTGCTGGGGTTCATCTATTATTATTTCATCGGGGCGCCGAGAATCGAACTCGGTCTATCTGCTCCCAAAGCAGACGTACTACCGGTATACTACGCCCCGTTTACCTTCCGTGGTCTTGGTGAAGAAGGGTGGACAGTGCATACTAGCATAAATTCTAAAGGACATCCTATCGGACATATTGTCCTTTATAGATTACCCTCCAGTGCTTGCTCAAAAAGACGGCAGCGAGCCTTTCTTGTCGCCTTGACTAGGACTACACCCACTACGTCTATCTGGAATTCACGCTTATCCTTGTGTACCTCCATGTATAGAGCGGCTGTCCGGGCCAATTTTCTAAGTTTCCTAACGTCAACCATCTCTTCCGGACGGTAGTCCATTTCACGGGAAACATCCGGCAGGCTTTCACGTGAAACTGCCTTTACTTCCACAAACCTCACAGTCCCGGCCTTTTCGGCGATGATGTCTATCTCTCCCCACGGCTTGCGGTAATTCCTGGCAACAACCTTAAACCCCTTCCGTTCGAGAAATTGAGCCGCTATTTCTTCCCCCAGCCGGCCGACCTCCTTCCTCACTGCGTCATTTGCCATTTGTGAGTATTCTACACCCTATTATGTACGAGTTTTCACCCCGTTAGAGGCGGCGCCTCTAACGGGGGTTCACGTGAACCAGCGTTTCTTAAGTAACACTTTTGTCCGATATGTACATAAATGGCCTATATCCATAATATGCCTACAAATATGGATTTAGTGGTTCGCCGGCCTCTAATCTCCAGTCTTTTGATTTGTCCTTTATCCACATGTCCACAGACTTTTCCACAGTTTTCAACATCCAGAAAACACTCGAATTACTTCTATTTTCCTTGCTTCGTGAGATTCTTTTACCCGAAGACCTTGAAACTAAGTAACAGGGGAGTGTCCTTTTGATTTTGTCCTTTATCTGAGCCATAAAATCCGCATTTACAACACGATTTCTCCTTGACGCCAACGCCATTCATATACTACGTTTCGCACATATGAAACAAGTCGGTTTCTCAACTTATCAACTGTTCTCTCTTGTTCTTGCAGCTACGGCTCTTACTTTTTTACTAACAGCTCTCCCGACGAGGGCTTCCGCGCTCGAGGTCGCTTCTCAAACCGCTCAGGTGTTGCCCGTCGGCGGCAACTCTTGCGCACCGGTATCGGTCGCCAATTTTACTCCGTACATTTACGATGGCGCTCTTCACTCATTTGACTTCACCATCTCTGATCCTTCGTACGTCGCCCTCATGGGCTCGGTAGGGAATACATCAATTCCATTCAGTTTGATGACACGTCGTGTCGACGCTTCGGGCGTGCTCCGCGTCCACGTGGACATCGGGACGACTCCTATCCGCGGAACACTGCCGATCAAGGTGACATTACTTTCGTCACGCACAGGAAGCCCTGTGTGTTTGACCGTCGCTTCGATGAGCCTGGGTTCAGGACCCGTCGTCGTCCCGGCCACGCCTGTGACTACCATATACACTGCTCCTTCTGCCGCGCCGGTAACCACTGCCGCGAAACCAGTCGTCACATCGGCCCCAGCTCCCTCAGTTACGCCCGCGGCTCCTGCCGTTACTGCAAACGTAACGCCAAGCCCGGTCGTAAACACCGTATCGAATCCTTTGCGCAACGTGTGTGCGACGGATGTCGGTGCGTACCGCCTGTGGCTCATTCTGCTCGTGCTGTACACGCTCATCGTCGGAGCTGCCCTCTGGGCCGAATTCCCGATGGCAGCATCGTGGGCACGCACTCCTGAGCGGATTGCAACCATCATCCTCGGGCTCCTTCTTCTCCTCCTAGCGTTCTGGTACTTCTCCGTCTCTTGCCGGGCGGCCCTCTGGATGCCTCTCGCCGCCTTCCTGATAGCGGTCTTGGGGCTACTGGCGGCATTCTGGAACCATCCTCGCGTGACCCAGATGCTCCTCATCCAAGAGACAAAAACGTCTACGGCAACGCTCATCACGCCTCCGCCGAAGAAGTAATTTTATTAGCTTCCGCACGAAGAAAAACGCCGGTTGTCCGGCGTTTTTCTTCATTAGTTTTGAGTGCTGGCAACGTTAAGAGTTGATGGACCGGAAATATTATGCGAGTATGTGAGGCGCTCGCGGGTATGGTTTAGTGGTAGAACGCGTCCTTGCCAAGGACGAGAGCGGAGTTCGATTCTCCGTACCCGCACTAGGAACGAGTGAGATACAAAAGCCCGCTTTTGTATCTCCGAGAGACGACGCGCGGTCGAGCGCAGCGTTTCCCCGCACAGATTGTATTCAAGGGCATGCACGCGTATTATGCGTGGACGCTCCCGTGGTGAAACGGATATCACGCGACGCTTCGGACGTCGTATTCTAGGTTCGAATCCTGGCGGGAGCACCAACACACTTGTGAGTTACAATACCAAAATGAAAGAGACGCAGCTCACAGTCCTTCAAGAGGTACGGGCGGTTTCGGACGCGCTGCATGCCGCCGGATTTCAGGCGTACCTTGTGGGCGGATGCGTACGCGACCTGGTCCTCGGCCGCGAGCCGAAGGATTGGGACATCACAACGAATGCGACGCCGGAGAAAATCCAGGCACTTTTCGAAGATACTTTTTACGAGAACGAGTACGGCACCGTCGGTGTCGTCACAAAATCCGAGGACCCACGGCTCAAGGTAATCGAAGTGACCCCGTACCGCACAGAAGGGAAGTACTCGAATGCTCGTCATCCGGACGAAGTCTCATTCAGCGACACGTTGTCGGAAGATCTGAAGCGGCGCGACTTCACCATCAACGCCATCGCTTATGACTCCGCAAAAGGAGAGTTCGTTGATGAACACGGTGGCAGGGAAGACCTCGCAAGAAAAGTCATCGTTACGGTAGGCAATCCTCACGAACGATTCGAAGAAGACGCGCTGCGTATGCTGCGTGCCGTGCGCATCGCCGCAGAGCTCGACTTCGTTATTGATGCGCAGACCGCAGAGGGCATCGCAGCACAAGCAGCGCAGCTCGCGAAAATCTCGCGTGAGCGCGTGCGCGATGAGCTCATTCGCATCGTGCAAAGTCCCCGCCCGATGCAAGCTCTGTATGTGGCTCAGAAGCTCGGTATTCTTAAGTACGTCATCCCTGAATTAGAGGAGGGTATCGGTTGCGCGCAGAACCAAGCGCATTCATTCGACGTGTTCGAGCACCTCATGCGGAGTCTGCAACATGCCGCAGACAAAGAGTGGCCGCTCGATGTGCGCCTCGCCGCGATGCTCCACGACGTCGGTAAGCCGGCAACTCGCTTATGGTCAGACGAGAAGAAAGATTGGACATTTCACGGTCACGATGTCGTCTCAGCACGTATGACCAAAAAAATACTTAATGAGCTCAAATTTCCCAAAGAGACGACGCATAATGTGGCGACACTCGTACGCACGCATATGTTTTTCTCTGATCCTGAAGTCGTAACGCTTTCTGCGGTTCGTAGAGTGATTGCACGTGTGGGCAAAGAAAACATTAGTGACCTCTTGAATTTACGCGTCTGCGACCGCATCGGTACCGGACGGCCCAAAGCCCACCCGTTCCGTCTGCGCAAATACATGTCGATGGTAGACGAGGCGATGCGCGATCCGGTATCCGTCTGCATGTTGAACGTGGACGGAACGAAACTCATCAAACTCGGAGAGAAACCTGGACCCCGCATTGGTTGGATACTGCATGCACTCCTCGAAGAAGTACTTGATGACCCGAAGAAAAACACTGAGGAATACCTGGAAAAGAAAGCTTCTGAACTTATGAAAATCAAGGATGCAGAGCTCCGCAAACTCGGCGAAGCAGGCAAAGACCGTAGGGAAGAGGAGGACGAGGCGGCTATACAAAAATTGAGGGAGAAACATCACGTAAGCTAGGGGGGGGGGGTGCGTGCATTTCCAGAGCCTCCGCAGCCGATGAGGCGAGGATTGAGGACTTTTCAGCAGAAAAGTCCGTGCTCTGGGAGTGTATGCGCCGGCACTAGCGCTACTAACCCTGCTTCGCATAAAGCTACGCAGGCCGCAGGCACGCGAGTGCCGGAGGTGTCGGCGAGAGCACACGCCGACGCTGCTCCGCAAAAAAGAAAAGGCCGGCTCACCTGGCGACGGAATTTTCTTTCTCTTCATTCTGTCGCCGTCGTGAGACGGCCTTTGCGTTATCTCCGTTCCTCCAAAAGAACTTGAGTTTATACACAAAGTACGTTTGCATCCAATCGATGCAGAGGCATCGTTTAATTTAGTAGCGTAGTACTCTTGTAATATATTTACTCGGACATTGTTAGAGTCACGAGAGACGGAAAGATCGGTCCGATATGCATAATAGCCCCCTATAGGACATAGTAAAGGACATCGTGGGGATAAACTCTGTCCTTTATCGGACAAGCCGAAATACGGCTATATATCAAGCTCTAACGAGACAGGGCAGTGATCCGAACCCATGACGTCGGCGTGTATTTTGGCCGAACGTACCTTGGATGCCAGAGTTTTGCTTACAAAGATGTAATCTATCCTCCAACCGACATTGCGGGCACGAGCATTGGCGAAGTGAGTCCACCAACTGTAGTGTCCGTTGCCTTTGGTGAAAAGCCGGAATGTATCCACGAATCCGGCTTCGGTAATAGCGTCAATACCCTTGCGCTCCTCCTTGGTGAAACCATGTTCGCCCTCATTTGCCCTGGGGTTCGCCAAATCATCCTCGGTATGCGCTACATTGAGATCCCCACAGAAGATAACGGGCTTATTCTTCTCCAATTGTTTACAAAAAGCCAGAAAAGCGGGGTCCCAATGCTTGTGACGAAGTACGAGACGGCCCAAATCGGGCTTGGAATTCGGAGTGTACACATTCACGACATAAAAATCCTCATACTCTGCGGTAACCACCCGCCCCTCCTCATTCGGGTCTCCATACCCGTCCGCGAGCTTATATTTCTTGAGAATATCCTCCGGAAAGCCGAAAATAAGGCTCAACGGCTTTGTTTTCGAGAAGATGGCCGTCCCAGCATAGCCCTTGCGCCCCTTCGAAGAATTCCAGTATTCTTCGTAATCCGGCAGATCCACCTCGGATTGGTGCTCCTCTGCCTTAGTCTCTTGCAGGCACACAATAGCCGGTTTCACAGCCTCAAGGAAGGGCACCAGAGCCCCCTTTTTGTGCACACTCCGGATACCATTCACATTCCACGAGACGAGTTTCATACGCACATGATACCAGAGGCTTCAATGCCTTCGTTTTCCGTGAAAAGCTTTGTGCACTTCACGGAGATGCTTATCTGTGACGTGCGTATAGACCTGTGTCGTCGCTATGTTTGCGTGGCCGAGGAGCGCTTGCACCGAGCGGAGGTCGGCGCCATTCTCAAGTAAATCGGTGGCGAAGCTGTGCCGGATGACGTGCGGCGTCACCTTGCGCGTGATGCCAGCTTTTATCGCGTACTGTTTTACCAGCCGTTCCACTGAACGCGGAGTTATCCTCGGTAAATCCAAGCCTTTCTTGCCCGCCGACTTGTCCGCCATAGCTTTAGCGACGGTGGAAGCTTTAGCGAAGGCGGGGCCGTACGAAACAAAGAGGGCCTCGCTCATGTCGCCGCGCTTTTTCAGATACTCCGCGACCGCTTTTTTTGCCGACCCCGAGAGAAATACTACGCGCACCTTCTCGCCCTTGCCACGCACCGAGAATTCATCGCGTGTGAGGTCGAGGTCTTGATTGAGGTTACACAGCTCCGACACACGGAGTCCGGTCGAGAAAAGCAATTCTAATATTGCGGTGTCCCGCAGCGAAATGAGATCGTCCTTGCCCTCCGAAGCCTTGGCGGAGGAGGGGCCCGTGGGTGCGCGCATGATTCTGTTGAGTTCATCGGCGGTAATGAGGTCCAAATCGCGGCCGCTGGTCTTCGCGAGTTCAATCCGCTCCGGATTAAGCGATTCGATGTCGCGCCTGCGGAGGAATTTGAGGAACGCGCGCAATGCGATGAGGTGATAGTTCTGCGTATTCTTCTTCATCGTGCCTGATACTCCGCCGGAGCGATTGAGTGTGATGCGAAATTCGCGCACCGATTGCTCGGTAATCTGGGAAGGGGACTTCACCTTCGCGAAATTGAGGAATCGCATGAGGTAGCGGTCATAATTCTCGACGGTCTTCACGCTCCGCCCCTTTTCTATCTCGATATACTCGAGGAATTGTGTCTTCAAAGATTTCAGGTCCGCGGCCATGCTGCAATTCTACCAGCAAATATTGTGCGACATACAAAAAGAGCCGGCCGCGCTTGCGCGGCCGGCGTCGTCGTCCTTGCACAGGTCAGACCCTCTCGTGGACCTCGACGAATTGGACGGAGCCTTCCGCAAGGAGTTCTCCTTCCTTTGAAGAGATCTCGATGCGGGCCAACCCGCGGTGTTTCCCGCTCTGCCCCTTCTTGAATGAGAGGAGTTGTGCGTGAAAAGCGAGTTCGGTATTCGCGAGCAAGATGCCCGGGTGGTTGGTGTTCTGGTTACTGACGAGAAAATCCATTCCGGTGTCGTGGGAAAGGATGCCCGCGCAGTTCCAGAGTACGTACAGCGCGTATTTGGCCGCGTCGAGGCCATGCACCACGTTAGCGTGGGGAACGGCGTGGTGTTCGACGCGGTCCGCAACCGTCTGCACTGTGCTCGGGAACCGACACAAGCCGCGTGCACTCCGACCGTCCTCCGACACGACGACGGTCTTCGGGATTATGAAAACATCCTCTCTCAACTGAATCTTCCTATCGCCGATGACGACATTCTGCATGGGAGCTCCTTTGTATCTTG
>MFKY01000026.1 GCA_001781175.1 Candidatus Kaiserbacteria bacterium RIFCSPHIGHO2_01_FULL_55_37 | reverse complement strand
TCGACCGTCATCCGCGTATTCGGTACCGCATTTGGGCACGCGCTCGTCGGGTATCGCTCGCTCGCGAAAGGGCTCGGAAAGATAAGCGTGAACAAAGATGCGATGAGGTCAGACCTCATTGCACATCCCGAAGTCATCGCGGAAGCAATTCAGACCGTTCTTCGCCGGGAAGGCGTGGAAGTGCCGTATGAAAAGTTGAAAGAATTAACCCGCGGCAGGCAAGTGACGCTTGAAGATTTCGCAGCATTCATCGACGGCTTGGATATCAAAGCCGACGTCAAAAAACGCCTCAAAGCGCTACGGCCGGACAATTATCTCGGCCTTGCGGCAGAGATTGCGAAATAGCGGGTGATTGTATTTGGACAGGGGACGGCTCTCTATGATTCCCCGAAACGCTTGATATACTCCGCTGCGGTAGCTTCCAAACGGGCGATGTCTTCACTGCTCAGATCGGTCGTCTCGTTCCCTCGTTGATTATATTTAAGGGCTCTTTCCAGCTCTTTTCGTGAACTTCCGGCTGCGACGTCGCGTGCATTTTTCGATTCTTCGGCGGTAGGTATCAGGTTTTGATTGAGTTTTACGAAGTCTATGAATTTGATGAGACTTCTTGCACTACCCACCAACCCCTGCACGCGGTCCCTGTGTTCCTGCGCTTGCTCTCGTATACCTATTGCGATTCCAGCATCCGCTTTCTTGCGTAACGCTTGCCACTTGCGCGCGAGAGCAAGATACACTTCGGGGGTTGTTCCGATTAGCGACTGCCCGCGCAGAAACGGCTCGATGTCCTCGGGAGTGTTGAACCGATCAAGGTCAGTACCCATTGTTGCCAGCTTTTCCAGTACCGCACGGTTCTCACCATACTTTTTTACAATATCAGCCGCGATTTCATCCGTCGGACGCGGATCTTCTTTCGCACCCAACTCCCTCCTCAAATTAAAACTATATATTTTCGGATGTTCGCCCTTTTCGTTCGGCATAGTGTTATTGTTTGAGCCCCAGCCCCGTGCGGATGAGGTACCAGTTTATCGCCACAAGCAGAGCTATCATGCCTGCGAGGACCGCAAGGGATATCCAGAGCGAGATATCGGCGATGCCGAGGAAGCCGTAGCGGAAACCGTTGATGAGATAGAAAATCGGGTTGATGTAAGTGAAGCTCTGCGCCCAAGCGGGGAGTGAGTGGACGGAGTAGAAGACGCCGCCGAGGTAGACGAGCGGGGTAAGGACGAAGGTCGGCACGAGGTTGATGCCGTCAATTGATTTTGCATAGACGCCGTTGACCAGCCCCGCGAGAGAAAATAAAGCGAGGTGAGGAGCGCGAATCCGAAGATGATAAGAATGTTGTAAATCGCGAGTTGGAGGCCGGTGAAAAATACCGATATCAAGAGTACGAGTGCGCCGACGAGTACACCGCGCACGATACCACCCGATATGAATCCCAAGATGAGGAGCCAAGGCGGCGTGGGCGAGACGAGTATCTCGTCTATGCCGCGAAAGAAGAATTTGGACTGGAAGAAGGTGAACGAGGTATTGGAGTAGGCGTTGATGACGATAGCGAGCATTACGAGCCCGGGGACGACGAAGGTCATGTAGTCAACGCCTTGCATGGTGCCGATGCGCGAGCCGAGAACAGTGCCGAAGATGAGGAAGTAGAGGCATGAGGTGATGACGCTCGGCAGGAATGTCTGCACCCAGATGCGGAACATGCGAACAATGTCCTTGCGAAGCATGGTGTAGAAAGATATCCATTTTCCGTACGTATCCATACCCCTCACACGATGCGGCAATGCCGCGTTACATAATAATCTTCATTTTGAGCGAATTCCTCGCATGGGGCGGTCAACTGGAATCGTGTGTGGGGCATACTATTTTTCGGAGGTTAGTTTCAAAAAGACTTCTTCAAGCCGGCTGCCGCGGTAGCCCTCTTTGACCGCCTCGGCGTCGCCTGCCTGCGCAGGCAGGTGATGTTTGGCGATGACCGCTTCCATCGGGCCCTGTTCGACTATCTCGCCCTTGTTGATGATGGCGACGTGTTTACAGAGCTGCTCGGCCTCTTCGAGGTAGTGGGTGGTCAGCAAGATAGTGAGACCGCTCTTACTTAGCCCCGTGAGGTACTCCCACATGCCGCGGCGTAGCTCGACATCCACGCCCGCGGTCGGCTCGTCGAGAATGAGGAATTTCGGCTCGTTCACAAGTGCGCGCGCAATCATGAGGCGGCGCTTCATGCCGCCCGAAAGCGTCATCGCATTCTGGTCCATCTTTTCACCCAGTCCCAAATCGGTGAGAAGCTTTTTTGCACGCGGTATCGCGACAGAGCGGGGAATGCCGTAGTAGCCCGCCTGATTGACGACGATATTGAGGGTCTTTTCGAACGGATTGAAATTAACCTCCTGCCCGACGAGCCCTATCTGCATTTTGGCGAGCTCGGTCTCTTTATCGATGTTATGCCCAAATACCTCGACCGTGCCGCCCGTTTTGTTGACCAACCCCGTCGTGATGCCGATGATGGTCGTCTTGCCCGCGCCGTTGGGCCCCAGAAGAGCGAAAAAATCGCCTTCGGGAATCTCGAGCGAAACGTCTTTAAGAGCGACGGTACCTGTAGCGTACGTCTTGTTGAGGTTGGTGATTTTGAGTGCGGGGGCTGACATGCGGATTAAGAGTCTAACAGAACTTTTGAAAGATATGAATAGGTCTCTCGGTAATCTGCGACGGGTTTCGTGGGAATGACACCGACTACCGTCTCGTCGTTGCCGCCCTCGAAAAGCGCGTCGCCGACGTAGATACAGTCTGGCTTTTCCCACCCCATTTTTTCGATGAAGAGATTGACGTTGAAGCCTTTGTTCTTGCCAAGTTCGAAAAAGTCGAGATTTGTCGTGCCGCCGATGCGCACCTCGACGTTCGCGCCCTTGAGCGTCTCAACATCGGCAGAGAGATTGTTCAGCAATTGGATACGTTTCTTGAAATCGGGGTCGAACGCGTCTTTGACGGCCTTGTCTTCGTGGTGGCCGATGAGCGAAAAGGCGATCTGCGAATCCCGGTCTTCTACGATGTCGTTTTCGTCGCGAACGGTATACCCCAGATGCTTGCGGGCCTTCGCGACGAACGCAAGTATCGCATCTTTTTGCGCTTGTGCGAGCGAACGGTTCCACAGGACGCGGCCGTCTTTTGTCTCAGCAAAATTACCGTTCTGTCCCAAAATATGAAAAGCCCCTTCGAGTACGGGCGTAAGGTGTTTGCGGATGTCTTTCTCTCCGTGGCCCGAGACGACGATGACGTCGGCGCGCCCGCTCAATTTTTTCAAAATTGGCGCATGCTCCGGCAAGATAAGAGATTTGCTGGGCGTCAGCGTATTGTCGAGGTCAAAAAAGAAGTGTTTTTGCATGTTCGGTTATTTAAGCGGCAATCCGCCGATGTAGTCGTTTTTGCCGAGGGGGACGCCGTTCTTGCGGAGGATGGCGTACGCCGTCACGACATGGAAGAAGAAATTGGGCATGAGGTACTCGGTCGCGTATTCGAAGCCCGTCGTGTGCTTTCCGTCCCAGTAGGGAAGCGACACCTCGATATTTTCTTTGCCGATTATCTGCTCGGGCTTGATGGTCTTAAGAAACGCTAGGGTCTTTTCTATATGCGCCTGCAGCTCGGCGATAGTTTTCTCGTCGTCCTCGAATTTGGGTATCTCTATTTCCGCAAGCCGCGCAGCGCCGCCTTTTGCGTTGTCGCAGGCGATGCGGACCTGTGCCGCAAGGGGGAACTGGTCGAAGACGAGCCGGTCATTTAGGAGCGCTTCCTCGAATGTGCGCTTGGGGGTCTTTTTGGATTCCGCATAGGCAGCGGCCTTATCGAGGATTTTCGAAAGCGCATCAAGCGCTTTTGCCATGACGGGGATGGTGACGGAGTAGAGGTTTGTTTCCATGGGTGCTAAGAGAGTCAATAGGCCGTGCATTATAGCGCATCAATGAAGCAACAGGAAACGCGACGACGCCCAAATCCGCCGGTTTTGAAATCGAAGGTACACCTTCAGGTTATGTTCCGGATTGCCTGTAGAAGAAGGTATGTGATTTTCTCTGAAAGGAGGAATTTCAGCGTATTTTCAAAAGCCTGACCGAAGATTTGCTTTTCGGGCACGCCGTCGGTCCGTAAACGCTTACCAATCTCTTCGAATAACCGCTGTTCGCGCGACCCCGCCCGGCCCATTTCGCTGATAGTACGTACGAGCGACGCCCGCGCAACTTTGATATAGGACGCGTCACTCGTTTTTGCCGCGTTGTCTCCCTGATACCCGACTTCCGCGAACGGCCGTAGCCTCTTGCCCATGAAGCTCACTTCTGCGTAATTGCTGTTTGCGAGGTACGAGGATGCGCCCGTGCTCGCCGTCGGATTCATTTTGTAATATTGCCGGGCATTATCTCTTTCGCTCACCCCCGCGCGCCTCCCCCCGCTCCGGAAGAGAACCAACTCGGGAAGGTCGTCTTCGGGCAATCTATTCACGATATCCAGCCTCGCTTTGAGGGTGTCATCGGACTCCGCAGTCCTGGAGCGTGAAAACAACATGCTCTGAGCGAATCCGTGGGACAACGCCCAGTTCATTGACCCCATTGCAGTAAGTGAAAGACGATATAAAAATTCCTCGTTGCCGATGTTTCCCGTGGACATGGGAATCCGATACGTTGCGATTTGGTCCACGTCCGATTCCAGCACTTCGTCCACCGTTTTGGCCGAGATGAGGCCGCGGCTTTTGGCTTCGCCCATGTAGGCCTGCGTGGTACCTCGCAGTCTCAAATCATTTGCAACATACGTATTCCTAATCTCGTCTATCGCACTTACAAGATCGGTCGCAGGGAGAGAAATCCCGTCGGCGCGCAGGGTAAAGTGCTTTTCGTCGGCCGGATACTCCGTCTCGTGACCGCCGTCGATTTTTTCCCAGAAGACTTTCTCAAATGGCTTTGAAAAGGACTCAGGTATGGCAATGTCCGTATTAAAAGAAAAATCTTTTTCAGAATTTTGCTGCTCAATCATGCTTGAGCCGAGATTCCCAATACGATGCCGATGCGGCGACGTAGTCGGCGACACGGCGCTCGGCCGCGGCTGCGAGATGCGTAATGAACGCTTCACGCTCGCTTTCGGGCGAACCCGCTTTTATCCACGCTTCGAGCATGTCTATCTGCTCGGGTGAGGAAAGTGCCAGCCGTCGGCCTTTGGCGGCGGCGCGCAGAAGCGTGGGGCCTCCGATGTCGGTCTTTTCAATCACGTCTTCCTGCGTGGAGGCGGGGTCGGCAATCGTCGCTTCGAGCGGATAGAGGGTGACGTACACAAGGTCTATCCGCGCTATGCCCAGCTGCCGTATCTCCTTGTCGTCGTCTTCAGTCGCCGAGAGAAGCCCTGCATAGACCTCGCGCGCGAGCGTGACCA
>MFKY01000025.1 GCA_001781175.1 Candidatus Kaiserbacteria bacterium RIFCSPHIGHO2_01_FULL_55_37 | reverse complement strand
CTTCTTTTCGGAGATAAAGAGAGCATTACACACTCGTACCCGCACTGTTGGCGTTGTGACACGCCGCTCCTCAACTACGCGACCTCATCGTGGTTTGTCTCCGTCACGAAGATAAAAGAAAATTTGCTGAAGAATGCGGAAGCGGTGAATTGGTCACCCGCGCACATCAAAGAGGGAAGATTCGGCAAATGGCTTGAGGGAGCGCGCGATTGGTCCATCTCCCGCCAGCGATTCTGGGCGAGCGTCATTCCCATATGGCGATGCGTTGGAACAGTGAACAGTGAACAGTTAGCAGTGAAAAGTAAAAGCGGATGCGGGCACGAGATTGTTTTTGGGAGTGCGGATGCCCTCGAGAAAGCAAGTGGTGTGAAGGTTAACGACTTGCATAAGCACATTGTCGACGAGATTGTGTTTCCTTGTGAGAAGTGTTCGGGTGAGATGCACAGGATTCCGGATGTGCTGGACACGTGGTTTGATTCGGGCTCGATGCCCTACGGAGAGAAGCACTACCCGTTCGAACATAAGGACCGATTCGAGGCGACGTTCCCCGCGCAATTTATCGCCGAAGGCCTCGACCAGACGCGCGCGTGGTTCTACTACCTGCACGTACTCGGCGGCGCGCTTTTCCAAAAGAACACATTTCAAAATGTCATCGTCAACGGCATCGTACTCGCGGAAGACGGCAAGAAAATGTCGAAGAAGCTCCAGAATTATCCCGACCCGATGGAAATCGTGGAGAAATACGGCGCCGACGCATTGCGCCTCTACCTACTTTCGTCTCCCGTCATGCAGGCGGAAAATCTGAGCTTTTCCGAGAGTGGCGTGGATGAGGTCGCCAAGAAAAACCTCGGCCGCCTCGGCAATGTGTTGGCCTTCTACAAACTCTACGAAAACGGGACGGCGCGCGATTGGAAAAGTGAAGATGTTCTCGATCGCTGGATAGTCGCGCGACTCGATGAGTTTGTCATAGAGACAACGCATGGATATGAAAATTATCAGCTTGATTCGGCGACGAGACCGCTTCCGAAATTTATTGACGACTTATCTGTGTGGTATTTGCGGAGAAGCCGTGACCGTTTCAAAGAAGAAGGTGCAGATAAAGCCGCAGCGCTTGCCACGTTGCGCTATGTACTTCATCGCCTCGCTCTCGTGGTGGCTCCTTCAATGCCGTTCTTTGCGGAGCATCTTTTCCAGTCGGTACGCGAGGGTGAAGACGAAGAGAGCGTACATCTCGCGATGTGGCCCGAAGTTTCTGTGCGGACCGGATTCCTTGCGCGACTTTTCGGCGGGGCAAATAAAGACAAACAACTTCTCGACGCGATGCAAACGGCTCGTGCGATTGTGACGAAAGCGCTCGAAGCACGCGACGCCGCCAAGATTAAAGTGCGCCAACCGCTCGCCTCGCTTTCGATTCCGCGCAGATCGAAGCTACCGGACGAATATCTTTCCATTGTCGCGGACGAGGTGAATGTGAAGAAGGTGGAGCGGGCGGGTGATGGTATCGCGCTCGACACGAACATAACGGACGAACTGAAAGAGGAGGGGCTTGTACGTGACACAACCCGTGAAATACAGGCGTTCAGGAAATCGCAGAATATGAAGCCGGGGGAATCCGCCACGCACAGACTCCAAGTATCTCCGGAGAGCCGGGCAATTCTTGAAAAGCATCTCACCGAGTTACAGAAAGCAACGAGTACGATTATCGAATTCGAATAGGCATGTACCAGAAATACCACACCGAGGCGCTCGTACTGGGGAATCGCGAGATGAGCGAGGCGGACAGGGTCATCGTACTCTTCACTCGCGACTTCGGACTCGTACGTGCCCGTGCCTCGTCCATCCGCAAAGAGCATTCGAAGATGCGGTATTCGGTGCAAGATTATTCACGCGCGAATGTGTCGCTGGTCAAAGGTAAACGCGGTTGGCGGCTCGCCGGAGCGGCGGCACTCAAGTCCGCAAGCGGCGACAGGAAATGCATCGGAGTATTCGCGCGTATCGCAGAGTTGACGGTGCGCCTCGTTCACGGGGAGGAGAAGAACGACTACCTGTTCGCGGTGCTCGCAGAGGCACACGACGCCCTCATGCGTGAGCATGTCGAAGCAAGCGCTACTATAGAGATCGTCTGTGTCGCGCGTGTCCTCTACGCGCTCGGCTATATCTCCACCGAAGCGCTGGAGACCGCACTGTTCACTCACACCGCGTACGAACGTGAGCACGTGCTCGAGGCCGAGACGATGCGCGACAAGCTACTTTCCTCCATTAATAAGGCGATTGCGGAAACGCATCTCTAAGCATGCCCCGTGAAATTGCCAATTATTTCACTGGGGTGTAGGCTCTTCCTATGATACGTATTACGCAGCTAAAGAAAGGCTCAAAAAGTGCTGTGAAAGAACTCATCCAACTCGTGACGGAACTGCGCCGGGACACCTCCGAACACAAAGGCTCCGTTTCAGATCTCAAGAACATTGTCACGAATAAGAATGCGGCGCTCATCGTCGCGAAAGATAATGCGCATATCGTGGGGATGGGGACGCTCTATATCGTCGGCAAGATAGGAAAACGGGTCGGATATATTGAAGATGTTGTCGTGAGCAGTAATTATCGCGGGCAGGGGCTCGGCGAGAAGATCATGCGGGCCCTCATTGCCGCGGCCCGCAAGAATAAACTCGGGACGCTTTTCCTGACGAGTCACACCAATCGTCCCGCCGCGAACAATCTCTACATGAAGCTCGGTTTTGAGCTTGTCGAGACAAATCCGTACAAACTGAAGCTCTGACTCATTCACCAGGCGACGCTCCCATCGTGGTATTATTGGCGGAATGGACCTCTCTGAGCACGAGAAGGAGAAGATAGAGCGTTTGCGCCGGGCGATGTACAGCCGGTCGCTCTCGAAGAATTTGCATGAGCGCGAACGGCGCGCTCTCGGGCAGGAAATTTCCCGCGTCGGCGAGGACTTCGAAGAGCCGGAAGCCGATAACTCGGGCATTGTAGTCGCACCTCGCGTTATCGGGTTCGCACGTACCGGACTCTGGTGGCTTCTGGGTGCGGCCGTCCTCTTTTTTCTGGCTACGGTCGGCTATTTCGGCTACTTCTTTCTTTTGGGCGGGGGGAGTTTTGGTGCGACGCCCGGCAATATCAATATTTCTATCTCCGGTCCGCCGCAAATTGAGGGGGGAGTCCCGACCGAGCTTCAGTTGGTCATCACCAACAGAAATAAAGTACCGCTTGAGCTCGCAGACCTCGTCGTCTCGTATCCGGAGGGTACCCGCTCTCCGACAGACTTCGCGACCGATTTGCAGAGTCAACGCATTCCGCTCGGAATCATCGAAGCGGGCGGCACGAGGCAAGGCACTGTCTCTGCCGTCTTTGCCGGTAAAGAAGGTGACCACGCGAACATTAAAGTAGAACTTGAGTATCGCATCGGGGGCTCCAGCGCCATTTTTGTCGCATCATCGGATTACGACGTCGTTTTTAGCTCCTCGCCGCTCTCGCTCACGATCTCCGGCAACACAGAGACGGTCTCCGGCCAGCCTGTCGAGATCACTGTATTGATCGCATCCAATGCCAATGCGCCCGTGAAAGACGTACTTTTTAATGCGAACTTTCCGTTCGGCTTCAAACTTGAGTCGGCAGCCGTCAATGAATCTTCGAGTAATGCGAAACCTCAACTATCGCAAGATTCCCGCAGCGCGATATGGAAGCTCGGAGATCTGCTGCCGGGGCAAAACCGGACCGTGACGATACGGGGCTCGCTCATGGGCGAACAGGGTGAAATGCGCGTTTTCCACTTCTCTGCGGGTACGCGCAAGGATGCGACCGCCACATCGAGCGCAATTGAAGCCACGCTAGCAAACAGCGAATTTCCCATCGCGATATCCAAGCCGTTCCTGGGACTCGCAGTCTCGGTCGGGGGTGCTTCGGGCTCGAACATCGTCGTTTCTCCCGGTGATAACGTATCCGTAGCCGTCGATTGGCAGAATAATCTTCCCACCGCCATCACCGACGCCGTCATCGTGGCGAAGCTTTCGGGCTTCCCGATCGACGGCGCGACCGTGCATTCGGTCGACGGCTTCTACCGTTCCAATGACGATGTCGTTATCTGGGACAAGACTACAAGCAAAGGAGTGCTCGCCAATCTCTCGCCGGGAGCGCGCGGCAAGGTCGGGTTCTCGTTCCAGATGCCGCAGGGAGAAGCGCTCAAGAACATCCTGAATCCCCGCCTCGATATCTCCATCAACGCAGCCGGTAAGCGCGTCTCGGAAAGCGGAGTGCCGCAGAATTTGCAGGCGGCGGCGACCCAGCGGATCTCGCTCGCGACTGCTCTCTCGCTCACGACGCAAGGTTTGTATTACTCGAATCCGTTCGGAAGTGTCGGGCCGATGCCCCCGAAGGCGGGTACAGAGACCACCTACGCTATCGTCTTCACGGTGACAAACACGACCAGCAAGATCTCCGGTGCGCGCGTGACGGCCCACATGCCCCCCTATGTGCGTTGGGTCGGCATTTACAGCCCTTCGTCCGAGCGCGTTTCGTTCAACCAAAACGACGGCACCGTCACGTGGGACCTCGGCGACGTCGCACCGGGTGTCGGACTCAACGGGACAACGCCGCGACAAGCCGCGATAGCTATCGGGTTCACTCCCTCGACGTCGCAAATCGGTCAGGAACCCCCACTCATGCAGTCGATTACTCTCAGCGGTACGGATGAGTCGACTAAGGCGCCGGTCTCGCGTACCGTGAAAGATGTGACCACGAACATACTGGGGGACCTCGGCTTTTCTTCCGCCAATTCAACTGTGGTAAAGTGAGCCGCTTATGACCGCCTCGATGGACAAAATCGTATCACTCGCAAAGCGACGGGGCTTTATCTATCCGGGGTCGGAGATCTACGGCGGACTTTCAGGCACGTGGGATTACGGGCCGCTCGGCGTTGAGTTAAAAAATAATATAAAGAATCTGTGGTGGCGGATGTTCGTGCAGGATCGCGACGACATGTGCGGACTGGACGCGGCGATACTCATGAATGCGCGCGCATGGGAGGCGAGCGGGCACGTGAACGGATTTTCGGACCCGCTCGTTGAATGCAAGAAATGCAAACGTCGCTTTCGTGCAGACCAGGTAGAGGGGAAGTGTCCGGAGTGCGACGGCTCCTTCGGCGATGTCCGGCAATTCAATATGATGTTCAAGACACAGACCGGCGCGACCGAAGATGAATCTTCCGTCACGTACCTGCGTCCCGAGACCGCGGGCGGCATTTTCGTCAACTTCAAGAATGTCATCGATTCCTTCCACCCAAAATTGCCTTTTGGCATCGCACAGATTGGAAAGGCCTTCCGCAATGAGATAGCTCCGCGCGACTTTATTTTTAGGTCGCGCGAATTTGAACAGATGGAAATCGAATATTTCGTACGTCCGGGCGAGTGGGAAGCCGCGTTCGAGGAGTGGCGCAAAAATGTCCATGCATTCAACGATGCAGTAGGTATTCTCGCGCAAGCGGTACATGAGCTTGAAGTGGGGGACACTGACCGCGCGCACTACTCTCGGCGCACGATAGACTTTGAATTTGACTTTCCGTTCGGCCGCAAAGAACTGTACGGTCTCGCATACCGCACGGATTTCGACCTGGCTGCGCACTCCGGCGTCTCGGGCGTACCGCTCAAGATGATAGACGCGGAGGGGGAGGAACCCGTCATGCCGCATGTCGTCGAACCGTCTTTCGGCGTGGACCGCACCGTGCTCGCGCTTCTCACTTCCGCCTACACTGAAGACGATCTCGGCGGTGAGATGCGTGCATACTTGAAATTCAATAAAGCGGTCGCACCTATCAAAGCGGCTGTCTTTCCACTCCTCAAGAACAAGCCGGAGCTTGTGGCAAAAGCACGCGAGGTCTATTCAATGCTCAAGAAGCAAGTGCCGCAGATAATGTGGGACGACAACGGCAACATCGGCAAGCGCTATCGAAGGCAGGACGAGATAGGTACCCCGTACTGCGTCACTGTAGATTTCGATACCCTCGGCGAAAAGACAGAGCTCAAAGACACGGTGACTATCCGCAACCGGGACACGGGAGAACAGGAACGGGTTTCAATCGAAAGTCTTCTGTCCAGGATAGCCTAGCTTCGAGTGTTGTGGGGTGGCTTCTTTTTGGGGGCTCCTATGCTACCCCGTTAGAAATAGGAAGCTTGCGCTTCCAACAACACAACGGCGCTCGTGCCAACGGTTGGAGTCTATATATTTCGGTTCAATAAAGTTTTCAAGACAAACTTCCGCTATTTCTAACGGGGTGCTACGATTGCCGCATGGAAGACCGCTCTATCAACATTTCCATCACGGCCGGGACGGTTTTTAAGATAGTCGTTATCCTCATAGGCGCTTGGCTCCTTTTTGTGCTGCGCCACATCGTGCTTGATGTCGTTGTCGCTGTCGTGGTCGCTTCTGCGATAGAGCCGGGCGTGCACCAGCTCATGCGCCGTAAGATACCGCGCATTCTTTCCGTCATCATCATCTACCTTTTCCTTTTCGTCATATTTTTCGGACTCTTCTACTTCTTTCTCCCCTCGGTACTCGAAGATTTGGCAATATTTCTCGCGTCGCTTCCGGCGTATCTTGAAGCCTTCACGAGGGCCGGCGCATTTGATGCGTACGCCAACATCTTGGGTGTCCCGGCTCCTTCGGCCATTTCCGCGAACGACATCATGGCGGGCATCAGGAGCGCGTTTGATATCAGCGGTACATTCGGCAACGCATTCAGCGCCGTCGCCAGGGTCTTCGGCGGCGTGTTCTCATTCGTTCTCATCGTGATATTTTCGTTCTACTTTGCGGTCATCGAGACGGGTGTCGACGACTTCCTGCATGTCATCTCGCCCAAGAGATATCAGAAGTATGTGATAGACCTCTGGCGCCGTTCGCAACACAAGATCGGCCTCTGGATGCAGGGACAACTCATCCTCGCGGTCATCATGGGAGTATTGGTCTATCTCGGACTCACGATTCTCGGCGTCAAACACGCGCTCTTACTTGCGGTGTTGGCCGCAGTGTTCGAGATAATTCCGGTATTCGGCCCGACTCTGGCCGCGGTCCCGGCGATTCTTATCGGTTTCGTGGGCGGCGGTGTCGGTATAGGCGTCGCGGTCACCGTGCTCTACATTATTTTCCAGCAATTCGAGAATCATCTCATCTATCCGCTCGTCGTCACGCGCGTCGTCGGGGTGGCGCCTCTTCTCATCATTCTGGCGCTCATAGTCGGGGCGGAACTTGCTGGCTTCCTCGGCATCTTACTCTCGGTGCCAGCGGCGGCATTGATACAAGAGCTTGTGCGTGACATCGAGACCGGCCGCCTGCGGGAGCAGGTCAACGCTTGAGCAAGGTATGGGCAAGCCACTGTATCTAACGACGACGTTGCCGTATGTAAATGCGGAACCGCACATCGGCTTCGCGCTCGAAATTGTACAAGCGGATGTTATCGCGCGATACGACACGCTCCTCGGCTACGGAGTTTTCTTCAACACGGGCACCGACGAGCATGGTCTCAAGATATTTCGCAAGGCGGCGGAGGAGGGAAAGGATACACAAGCGTACGTAGATGAATATGCGGCGAAATTCCGTGCGCTCAAAGAAAAGCTCGGACTTTCCCCCGAGCTGCATTTCGTCCGTACGACCGATCCGCATCACAAAGCCGCCGCGCAGGAAATGTGGCGCCGCTGTCTCGCCAAAGGCGATATCTTCAAGAAGAAATACAGAGGCCTCTATTGCGTCGGAGACGAGGCGTTCGTCAAAGAGACGGAACTCGTGGACGGCAAATGTCCCAATCACCCGACGATGGAACCAATCG
>MFKY01000024.1 GCA_001781175.1 Candidatus Kaiserbacteria bacterium RIFCSPHIGHO2_01_FULL_55_37 | reverse complement strand
CGCCGAGAGAAGCCCTGCATAGACCTCGCGCGCGAGCGTGACCACACGGTGCCCCAAAATCGGCGGCCCGACAATCCCCGCTACATCGCGGCAGGGGATGGTGTTGTCCATGAGGAATTTGGCGGTACCCGCAGAACCGAGCAAAGTCCAGCCGTTTTCTATCAAAAGCTTTCCCAACCGCTTCAAATCCTCGTCTTTTTCATAGCTAGCCAGCAAAGCCGTTTTCATGCCGCCCATTCTAGCATATTGCTCTGCTACAATTTGGACATGGGTATCAACTCCCTTGAGAAACGGGTCTTCCAGAAGCCCGATAGTGGCGGACATAATGACGTCCCTGATGACCGGACAGCATCGACCACTGAGAACAAAAAAGCTCCCGAATTCGCTCCGCCCGGATGGATGCGGCGTACAGAAATGATAAGTGTTCTGCGGGGGACTATAGAAGAGGAGAGAGAAAGGCCAATAAACCCCTCGGTGGTCGGCAGCCTCATTCATGACTATCTGGTTGCGCATCCCGGGCGTTCCGATCTACAGGGAGAATTTAATTTCCTGGTCAAATCGACCAAAGGAAAGGACGTATTGCGTCCGGAGAAACGCTCGTTTTTTCCACCTGAGGTATTCAATTATGTCCGTCAGAATATTGATAAAGCAAGGGCTCCGCTGCTGTCCCCCGAGGGGTGGAGGGCGTTGAGTCCGGTAATCAAAGAACTACGGGATTACAGTCTTGATCACACAACCGGTCAGAAATACCTGGATGCGTTTATTGCCGGAAAGGTGAAGGCGGGAGAGGTCCACGTACTTGAGCGACGCCCCCGCGGAGGAAGAGGCAGGGCATCCCCGGTTTACTCTCCTGAAGCGATCGCATATTTAAAGAGCGAGGCAATCCGGACGGCTGCGCCTGTCGATTGGTACACCGCGGGCAGACTGGCTACCGAACTTAATGAGGCATTAGGAATTTCTATCGGGCATAAAGTAATAAAGAAGTACCTCAAGGAATATACCAAGACTCACGCTGATGTGGAGCATGAACGCACGTATCGTGCGGTTGGTCCCGGGGAAACGCCCCATTATTCCCCTGATGCGGTTGCGCATGTGCGTGCGAAAGTCGAGCGGGAGACTCCGCGTGACGGATGGCTAACGGCAAACGCCGTCGCAAAGGAACTACATGCGGCGGTTGTCACCGTACGGCCTTTTTTTGAGGAGTTTACGCAGGCTCATCCGGACCATCAGCATCTCGCGCGGTCATCCGCAGGCGAACAGACGCCTTTCTATTCGCCCGAAGCGGTACAGTATGTCCGCCAGAAATTTCTTGAATCACACAAGGCTCCGGCCGACTGGATGTCATCGAGTGCGTTGGCAGTAGAGCTCGAGGATGACTATCAGAGAACCAGGGACCTGTTGGAAGAGTTCGTTGTTGCGCATCCGGACCAGGAGCATAAGTATGTTCAAGAGTCAGCAAGGCCGGATGCCGAACAGTGGTCCTATTACTCTCCGGAGGCTGTTGCCTATGCCACGAAGCTGAGTATGGAACGAAGAGCGCCACAGGGATGGTACACCGCCGGCCGGTTGGCGCACGAACTCAGAGTCGGCCAGCAAACCGTCCAGAATCATATAGACGCATTTCTGGAAAGCAACGGACCGGGTGAGTTTAGGAAAGAATATAGCGCACCCGGCCGGACGCTCACATGGTTCTATTCTCCCGAGGTTGTCGCGTATGTCCGCAAGACGGTTGCAGAGAACAAAGCGAACGAGCCGGTAGAAGACCTCCCGGCGGCTCCGGACGGCTGGATGACCGTCGGGGGAGCCGCGCGGTCCCTCAAAGTGGCTTCTTCTACCGCGGAGGCGTATTTAAAGGAATTCGTGCAGAAACATGGCGGAGAACATCAAAAGAGGTGCAGAATGCGGTTCGTACGATACGGACAAATGCAGGACGGCAGACCGGCGCGGCACTATTCACCCGAGGCAATCGCATATGCTAAGGAGAAGATCGAAAAGGTGCCGATGGCAGAGGGACAGTGGAAAGATTGGGTGACAAATAAAGAACTTGCGCATGAGCTGAATGTCGGCCAAGACGCGACACAGATACGGCTCGATACATTTGTAAGCGGGCACGGACAGGAGCACAAAAAAGATCTCAAAGTGAACAAAGTCCGGCGGGGCAAGATAGTCGCCGGCGAAATTGCGGCGCACTTCTCGCCTGAGGCTGCCGGACATGTAACAAAAGAAATATCAGAAATACAAACCCTTCCTCCGACGGGGTGGTTTACGAAATATCAGGCCGCGCCCGAAATCGGGGTCTCTCCTCCGACCGCCGGAATCTATCTCGAAGAATTCGTCAGTAACAACAATCCGGATCACAAGGCCGAGTTTATGGTCGAATTCGAGAGCAAGTCCGGTCAGAAAAAGATGCTCAGACCCGAGTGGCACTATTCACCCGAGGCAATCGCGTATGCGAAACAACGTAGTCAGGTCTTGTTGAATACCCCTAAAGCAGAGGAGGGATGGTCCGCGGTGAGTGCAATCGCGGAGAATTTTGGTGACAGCAATGACCGGCTGACCAAAATCATTATAGAGCGATACTTTGCGGAAAATCCGGATGCGCCTCCTCCGCAAATGATGAGGCGGCGGGCAGTCCGGAAAAAGACAGGGTTGGCGGTGTATGGCTTCCCGGTGCTGCACTACCCGCCGGAGGTTGTCGAGTATACGGCCGCACGGCTGAGGGAGCATAAGAGTGAGAGACTCGCCGTCGCCAACACGGTGACGGTCGAAGAGTTTCTGAAAGAGGGGGAGGGTCTTGAAAAATACAAACAACTGGTCACACTCTTCGGCTCGGCGCAATCAGTCGACCTTCTCTATGCCATGCATCCCCAATTCGCAGGTATCCCGGTCGAGCAAGTGCGGGAGGGTCTCGCGGAGTATTTGGGGAATTACCTCCTCACCCCTGCGCCGTTCTCGCTGACGAACGTAAAAGGCGCTGAAGTGTACCTGAAGAACAAGAATTTCCGGGAAGGATTGCGGGAAGTCATCAAGGGCGACTGCCTTCACCAGGTTCTATTGAAAAAGAAGGGTGCGCCGGGCGTGGATGAGCAAGGGCTCTTTAATGAATACATTGCGGATCTGAAGTCGCGGGCCGCAGCTCTCAAAAGTCCCGAACTCGACGAGACTATCGTTGAGGTCGAAAATTACTACCGTGCGGTGGAGACGCTGGAGAAGCCGAAGCATATCGTTGATTCGCTCAAGTCCGGGCGGGCGTTTCCCGATATTTATCAGAAAATCAACATCAGGGAAATTTCGGATAAGAAGCGGCTCTTGATCGCCGACGAGATGGGTGTGGGCAAAAGCGCGTCCGCCATCCTTGCCAAAGAAACGCTCGGTATACGCACAGCGCTTGTTCTCGTACCGAGCAATACGACAGAGACCTGGCAATCGTACCTTTCGGACAAAGTGGAGGAGGGTGGCAAACAGGTCGGATATTTCAAGCGTGGCGAGGCGCCCCGCGTTTTCACGGTAGAAGGTCCGGAAGACCTGGCCGCACTCAAAGACGGGTCATACGATTATGTCGTCGTCTCGCACGAAAAGCTCAACGAGTACTACATGGACGGGCTGAAAGAACTCGACTTCGGGATGCTTGTCGTCGACGAGGTACACAAATTGAAAAATGTGAGCGAAGGAAAACGTGCATCGAATCTTATCGAACTCTCGCAGAAAATAGACGGCGATGGAAAGTATCTCGCCATGCTTTCGGGAACACCGGTCCCGAACAAAGTGGAGGACGTCGCAATGATACTCAAACTGCTGCATCCGGAACGCTTCCGGGAGACCGAAAATAAGGCGCTTGTGTCCTCCATTATCAAAGGCGATGTCCTCGACCTGCGCGCGCTCCTCGTCCCGTACATGCAGATGAAGAGCCTGGGTGAGCACATCGAGATGCCGGAGCTCAGGGAATCTGTCATTGAGGTAACACTCTCGCCCGAGGAGCAGGATGTGTATCAGATACTTCTCGAGGAAGACGAGCTTACCCCGACGCAGAAAATACAGGAGCTGAGGCAATTCCTGATGAATCACGCGCTCAACGATATTACGCCGGGTGTCCCCAACAGTAAGGTCGAAGCGGCTCATAGAGAGTTGTCGGCGGCCTTTGCGGAAAAAGATAAAGTGGCGATGTACGTCAACGACTACATTACGGATGTCATCAGAGGTAACGATTCGATACTTCCTCAACTCGGCCTTCCTCCCGGTGTTGATGTGCGCGTCGTTCACGGCGGCAACCGGGAGTCCCGGAGTGCGGTCCAGGCGGAATTCAATACCAGCCCGGGGAAGATGCTCCTCGCTATCTCAGGAGACACCGCAGATGTCGGCGTCGACTATTCGGGGGGGCAGGGCATACTTTTTTACAACGAGCCGTGGAATAAGGCGAAGAAAGACCAGCAGGAGGCCCGGGTATTCCGTCCGGGAGTTTCCGGCGACATCGAATCAAAGACACTCATTACCAAGGGGACAATTGAAGAGGGGATGCACCGCTATATAGAGGCGAAACAGAGGGCTATCGAGAAACTTCTGCGCGTCGTACCGCTGACGGAGTCTGAGCGTGAAATGCTCGAAAAAGTAGAAGATGTCGGGGAGGAGGACCTCGGAGTCAACACGGAATTCGCGAAATACTATTTCTCGTCGTTCGATCAGATGAACAGAATCTTCGCGGCAGTGAAAGAAATGGGGGAGAAAGACTTCACGCAATTTCTCGAACGGTACGGCGCTCTGTATGCGGAGTGTTACCAGGAGCTCGGGAGCAGGAGCTATCAGGGCAACGCGAGCCGCGTGTGTGCCACAGTGATCCAAAATATGGCGCGGGAACAAGGAAAAGTGAACCCGCGCATTCTCGATATCGCTTCAGGGCCGGAAATGTTGCGCCGGCACAGTTCGGAGAACACGCAGGGGAATATCGTCAGTATGGACCTCAATTCTGAGCATTTTGCCGGCACCGAAGACCGGGGTCAGGTGGTCGTCGGGAGCTTCACGAAGTTGCCCGTTGGCGACGACTCGATGGATTATGTGAACTTATCTCTTGCGCTGCACTACAGCAAATTTGTCCCCAGCAGGGGCGAGTACGAGCGCGCCCACGTGTTGGCAGAAACGAGCCGGGTACTCAAAGACGGGGGCCGCGCGGTCATCAATATGATTTATTCATTGGATTTCAAGGATTTGAAGAAATTAGGTGAAGTCGCCGAACTTTTCGGCCTGAAAGTCATCAATGAGTATTCAGGCGAGGCATCCGCCGGCGGAAATTACCAATCGCGCATTGTGACATTTGAGAAAGTGAAAGGAATCGGCCAGACGGTCGACGAAATAATGCCGAACCTTTTGAAAGAGGATATGGAGGGGTTGAAATTGCGCAGAACGGATACAGGCCTAAAAGATTCACGGCGTATCATTTCCCGCTTCACCATGGGCGGGAAGGAGTTCACCATCGAATTCAACGAGCGGGACCGAAAACTTCTCGATGCTGAAAATAAAGTTCTGACCGAGGGAGAAGCGGTCAAAAAGGAGTACGGCTCGATTGAAGCTATACCGAGAGACGAGGTCATTGCCCACAACTTTGTGCGCTTGCGGGCCGGAAAGAAATACATTCTGTTCAAGAAAATTCCCGAAGGCGGTGCCGTCGTCATCAAATAGAAATCAATCCGGTAAAACGTAAACCCCCGCCGACGGCGGGGGTTTCTTTTTTTCGGAGGGTCACCGATGAATCAGGCCTTCTACTTTTTCACAGCAGGGGTCTTTTCAGGCGGTTTCCATCCGGGCGGCATGCCATTGCTGAAGACCAGGTACACCGTCGCGATTCGCAGCACTAGCGATGCGATGGCGGTCAGCCACGCTGAATCGAGCGGAAAAATCATGGAAGTTGCCATTACCACCATGAAGATGCGGTACAACGACGCGTCCCGCATCGGGTTTCGGCGGTTGATTTTCCGGAGTATCAGCAACTCCCAATAATCGATTATGAGGAGCCCGACGAGCCATATCAGCGCCCTAACGGTCGTCACGTAAGCGAATACGACGATACCGTCCCATAGCACCGGAAATGACTCGGCGACGAACGACATTGTGTAGAGCACCCGCGCGAGCGAATAGGCGTTCCACTTCGGATTTGCGTGCTCGAAGCCCCATGCCCAGGTCTCGACACGCTTCATCAGCCCTAGATCAAGTTCAAGCGGATTGAGATTCATCTCGGCCACCCTCCGTTTTGCCGGCCTGCACTATGGCAGACCCCCAACCCCTCCGTCAACCCAATTTCCCAAGGGCGAAAGCGCCGTTTTTATGAGGGGATTGTATCACGCTCGGTCTAATTATCATTTGCGAGCCCACGCTTTCCAAAACAAGCCTACCGTGATAACTTCATGCCATGATTAGCTGGTTGGAGGTGGCAAGTTGGATTCTCAATGTAGGTCTCTTAGGGTGGGCAGTCGTTGAAAGAGTGCTTTCAGAACGCGATAAGGGTTATATAAAATCATCTATTCGAGTTTGGCAACAGCAGGCGTTGGGCATCAAAAACGCGCTTCAGAAGCTCGCGTCCGCAGCGGGAGGAGAGCTTTTTACCTTTAGTAAAGAATTCACATCAGTAAAGGATGTTGGGATTGCCATCGGGGCACTCCACGAAGTTGCAAATACAATGGCTCAGTCGCTCTACGAAACCCGGTTTTTCAGTGACGATGAACTCAAGGCAAACCTGAAAAGAGATGAGGAGAAGGCGGAGGCTGATAAATCCAAACAGCCAAGACGTCGAAAGCCTAACACAAAGACCCAACCCAAAAAGCCAGCTGAGGAATAACTCAGCTTTTATAAGAACATTCCGATTTAGTCCCTCGGTAGATATTATTTTAAGAAAGAATCTTTTTGAGTGTCAGGACGGCGACCTGGCCGGTCGTCATGAACTGTGTTGGGGGGTATAATAGGGACATGAAGAGAATCTATGGTATTTCAAAATTGCAGCTCATCGTTATTTGGTTTTTTGGAATCATTCTCGCGGTTGTCGTTCAAGATTGCGGATACAACACCGTGTGCGGCAGTAGCGAAAACGCCGTAACTACGGTAGTTCTATTCGCGCTCGTTTTCTATACAGTGGGGTGGTGGCAGAATAAGAAGGCTACCGAGGGTAATTAAAACGAAATTAACAGCTAAGAAGAAAAAACAATGAATGCGTTCACAGTTCTTATGGCGGTTATGTTCGGGGTATATCTTACGAACTTCATCTCATCATTTTTGGCTAATCTTACAGAAGATTGGAGCAGATGGGCGAGGGTCTCTGTCGATTTGCTAGTCGGCCTGTTGTTACTTTTTCTCCTAGTTCTTAGCTCCGTCCCGACTCAAGGGTAGCTTTGTATATAGTTGCCTTTAAGGCCCCTTGTAGGTTGTGGTAGCATTGGGGTCTATGAAGAAGGCACTCGTCTATTTAGTCGTAGTGCTCCTAGTCGTCGTCGGTGGGTGGTATTGGTATTCGGGCCAGAAGGGCGGCGCTGCGCTTACGCTCCACCCCGACCTCTATCCGCTTTACTCAGGCGCGATGTGGGGCGATGTGCAACCCAAGACGACCATTGACGGGCCGGGGTTTGAAGTTGCGTCGAAACCGTTCACCGACATCACCAACATCGCCGAGAAGTCCATGCCGTTCGAGAAATATTACGAAGACAAATTGGCCGCGGCGGGCTGGGTGCGCGACGATATGCGCGCGGCAAGCGGGCCGGGTGCGAATATTACCTACTACACTAAAGGCGACGAATTCATCGTCGTCTTCTTCCACTCGGATTTCAAAGTTAAGAATCCCGACGCGCCGTCGGAATGCCCGTGTGACGTGCAACTCTCTCTCATCAGCGGTACGCAATAGCTTCTATTCTCTAATTCGCGCGAATAGGCGAATAGCGGTATCATCAGGGCATGACAACGAGAGAGCTTGA
>MFKY01000023.1:362-40182 GCA_001781175.1 Candidatus Kaiserbacteria bacterium RIFCSPHIGHO2_01_FULL_55_37 | reverse complement strand
CGACGACAAACAACGTCTTTGTGTCGCCATCCCAATGAATTGCCGTTACCACACCGCTTTTCAGCAGGCGGCGGAGGTGTGTTCCGACGAAGCGGGTGCGGAGGCGATGGTGTATCGCCGCCCATGCAACCGCTCCGAGAACGACGGCAGCCGCGAGAATCCACACCCCTTCCGGGACATGGAAATGTGGGATAGATTGTTCGGGCAACTTAATGCCCATGGATAGTAAGAGTTCTTTCATCTTAGTTCTCCTATCATCCCCCGCACTTTTCTATAATATTTCTTGCCTCATGTCAAGGGTAGCTCGCCCGTTCACAGAAAACAGCCTTTTTCCAAGGAATCTGCACTAAAGCGCTGATATACTATTAGAGATATGTACATCTCGGACACACATCTCAAATCATTCCTCGCCGATGCGGGGCTTGTCTCGGCGAAGGATTTTGACGCGGCGGAGGCGGAGGCAAAAAGATCGGGGCAGCCTGTCGGCGATATTTTGAAAGCGCGCAGCGCGATAGGCGAGGACGAGCTGCGCCGCACGTACGCGTACATCCTCGGCATTCCCTTTGTGTCGCTTATAGGGACCGCCATCAATCTTGACGTGCTGTCCCTCATTCCCGAACCGGTCGCGCGCCGCAACAACATCATCGCTTACAACAATCGCGGCGAAGAGCTCGAGGTGGCAATGCTCGATACCGACGACCTCGCGGCGATAGATTTTATCAAGAAGAAGACCCACCTCAAGATCCTGCCGCGTCTGACCGACGTGGCATCCATCAAGGCCGCGCTCAAGCAGTACCAACAGGGCCTCAAAGACAACCTCGGAGATGTCATCGGGCGCGAAACGGCCGCACTCGAAAAGGCCGCCGGGGCGGGGAAAGAAGAAAATCTCAAAGAGATAGCGGAAGGTACGCCCACGGTACGCATCGTCGATACTTTGATACGGCACGCGAATGCGCAAAATGCTTCGGACATCCACATCGAGCCGCTCGAACAAACACTCCTTATCCGGTACCGCATCGACGGCATCTTGCACGATGCGATGGAGCTTCCGAAGAACGCCGCCGCGGCCATCACCGCGCGCATCAAAGTGCTCGCAAATATGCGTCTCGACGAACACCGCTTGCCGCAAGACGGACGGTTCGGCGCGGAAAGCGGAGGAGAGAAAATATCGTTCCGCGTTTCCATTTTGCCGACCTACTACGGCGAGAAAATCGTCATGCGCCTTTTACGCGATTCCATTTCGGGGTTCACGCTCGAATCTATCGGATTCCACGGAACCGGGCTTGAACGCATGCACGAGGCGATGCGCAAGACGACCGGCATGATTCTCACGACCGGGCCGACCGGCGCCGGAAAATCGACGACGCTCTACACATTGCTCGACATCGTAAATACGCCCGATGTAAATATCTCGACCATCGAAGACCCTATCGAATATCAGATGGCGCGCGTCAATCAGACGCAGGTGCGGCCCGAGATAGGATTCACGTTCGCCAACGGTCTTCGTTCCCTCGTGCGTCAGGACCCGGATATCGTTATGGTGGGCGAAATCCGCGACAAAGAAACCGCCTCGCTCGCGGTGAACGCCGCGCTCACAGGTCACCTCGTCCTCTCGACGTTGCACACGAATTCCGCCGCCGGCGCCGTCGCGCGGCTTTTGGACATGGGCATCGAGCCGTTCCTGCTCGTTTCCACGCTGCGCGTCATTATCGGTCAACGGCTCGTGCGCAAACTTTCTCCCGACAAAGAAAAATACGAACTTTCGCGGGACGAACAGGCACAACTTGAACACGTCATAGATCCGGGTGTCGTCTTGAAAGCGCTTAAGGAAGAGAAAGCCGTTCCTCCCGACGCCACGTGGAAGAATATTCCTTTTTTCAAGCCGAAAGAAAACGGCAAAACGCCCTCCGGCTATTCCGGACGCGTGGGCATCTACGAGGTGTTGCCCGTGACCTCTACTATCAAAGAACTCATCATGAAAAATGAAACGGGAGACGCTATCGAAAAACAGGCGCGAAGTGAGGGCATGCTCACGATGAGCGAAGACGGCTTTTTCAAGTCGGTGCAGGGCATCACGACGATAGAAGAAGTGCTCCGCGTCATCACGGAGTAGGGGAAATCTCGTCAACAGGGCCGTATGGCGTCTTCATGTATGCGTGGCATACTGCAGGCACAGATATGGGGTTTCTGGAAACACTCATTGTCCTCGCGCTCCTCATTGCGGTTTTTAACTTGCGCGGCCGCGTCATTGAGCTCGAAAAAAAGATAAAAGAGAGGCCGGTTGTGCCGGCTGCGTCCGCTTCTGCAAGTACCGCAATGCCCGCGTCTCAGGTGCAGGCGGCGACAGCGCAGGGAGTTCAGGCACAGCCGGTACCTACCGCGGCACCAGCCCCTGCCGGTGACGGCCGTTTTATAGAATGGATGAAGGAGAACTGGTTGCTCAAGCTCGGCGCGATGCTGCTTCTCATCGGATTCGGATGGCTTGCGACATATGCGTTCCTCAATAACTGGATAGGACCTGCGGGCCGCATCTCGCTCGGACTCGGACTCGGCGCTCTCATCTTGGCGCTCGGATGGTGGCGAATGCGCGCCTATGTCGCGCAGGGCAGCGTTTTCGTCGTCCTCGGCGCGACCGTGATATTGCTCACGACCTACGCGGCGCGCAGTTTCTATGATTTCTTTACTCCGGCGAGTGCACTCGGCCTCATGTTCGTCACGTCGGTGTTCGTGGCACTCGCGAGCGGTGTGTACAACCGCAAACAACTTGCTATTGCGAGCGTCGCGCTTGCAGGTCTCGCGCCTATACTTGCTCATTCGCCGACATCCGACTACATCGGCCTCTTCTGGTACTTGCTCATCGTCGTATTGGGTGCGGTATGGATAGTGATATGGAAAGGCTACCGTGAGGTGACCACCACCGCGCTCGTTCTAGTCGCGCTCTACAGCCTTCCCGTCCTCGTCGGACTTGAAAGTGCGGACAGGGCGACGCTGCTGCTCTTTGCCTACGCATTCGGAGCCGTTTTCTACATCACAAACACGGCCGGACTCCTGCGTCTGAAGGGCAGTGATGCCGTGCCGGACCTCGTCACGGCGGCGGGCAACGCGATTTTCTTACTTGCGTGGATATACCTCGCCGCACCGACAGAATTCCAAAGTCTTATCATGGCCGCATGGGCCGCGGCATTCGTCGTCGGAGCGTTCCTGGTGTTCCGTGTGAGCGGACAGCGGGAGTCACTCTACCTGTACGCGGCAATAGGCGTCGGCTACATCGCGGCTGCAACCGCAGTCGAGCTGGATGGTGCCGTACTCACGATAGCTTACACGCTCGAAGCCGCTGCGGTTGCCGCGGTGCTCTTCGGCATCACACGCGACGTCGCGGCCGCGCAGCGCTCGATGCTGCTGCTCATCGGCCCCGCCATGCTTTCGATACCGAGCATCCTCTCGAGCGAATGGCAGGTTGCGCTATTGAATCAACATTTCTTCGTACTATTAATACTCACGCTCACTTTATTCGGGCTGGGCGGCGCATTCTGGAAGTCGGCTCATCTCTCCGGTTCACAAGAGGTCATCAGTGCGAACAATGCGATACTCATCGCCGGGTCCGGTTATGCCTTCATCATGATATGGCTCTCGCTGCACAGCATATTGCCGCAAAATCCGGATATGGCCGTGATGATCTCGCTCATTATTTACACCGTAGTCGGCATCTGGGCGTACATTGAAGGAGCAACGCACTCACGCAAAGGCCTGCGGGTATACGGAGGTACGCTACTCGTGTTCGTGGTAGCGCGTTTGCTTATCGTGGACGTTTGGCAGATGGAAATTACCGGCCGCATTATTACTTTTTTCCTCGTCGGCGCGCTCCTGATGAGCACGGCTTTCCTTGGACGCGTGCGCAAGCAACCGGCGGTCGTCCCTGAACACAATGTATAACGCGACATCCCGTCTCCGGTTGTGGGTCATCGTAGCTGCCGCACTTTTTTTCGCCGCCGTGTCGGTGGTCTATGCGCAAGAGAACGTAGTCAGTGCTTACCGGCAACTCAAGGATGTACCAAAGACACTGATACGCATAGTTGTGCCGACGGTAGTAGAGGTGCCGCTGGACAGAGATTTTTTGGAAAGTTACGAATTCGCCGTACAGGACACCGGAACGAACCGTTTCGAGCCTTCCTATTTTTTACAAACGAACAAGTCCGCGACTTTTACGGCCGTCAGCAACGATACGACTGCAAACGTTGCCGCCCTCGCCGATAATGACCCCGTCTCTTACGCGTCGTTCGAAGTTCCCGGAAATACGGCGATACGGACGGTCATCACACTCACTGCGGCAGTGCCGGTCACCTCATCGGCCCTGACTATCGCGCTCGCGGACAATGTCGCATTACCTGTAACCATCGCAATACGCGCATCCGACTCAAGTGGACCGGAAAAAGTCGTCGTCTCTGAACGCACTCTCGATTCGACGGCGTTTCGCTTTCCCCAGACGAGGGCGCGGAGCTGGGTAATCGAGCTCACGCACGTGCAACCGCTGCGCATCCGCGAATTGCAGTTGGCGGAAGACAATGTACCGGTCGGAAGCCGCTCGCTGCGTTTTCTTGCCCAGCCGGACCACTCGTACCGCATCTACTTCAATGCCGACAGAAGCGTAGTCGTCCCCTCCGGAGAATCCGGCAATCTCGCGGACAGCAGAAACGTGCGCCGGGTCGCCGCGTCCGTTTCCAAGTCGAATCCGGGCTACATACCCGCCGACTCGGATTCCGACGGCATACCGGACACGCGCGACAACTGCGTTTCTACGGCGAATGCCGACCAGGCGGATATTGACGGCAACGGGCTCGGGGACGTGTGCGAAGATTTTGACCGCGATGGTATACCGAATGTCCGCGACAATTGTCCGGACAATCCCAACGTCAACCAGGCAGATGCCGACAGCGACGGCGTTGGTGACATATGCGACAAAGAAGAAAGCCGGCTTACCGAAAAATACGCGTGGATTCCGTGGGCAGGTATCGGATTTGCGGCGCTCGTCATCGTTGCTCTCTTCGCGCTCACCGCGCGAAGCGGATTCGGAAAAACTCCGACAGAACCGCAGGTGCCAAGTGGAGTTGCGTAATACCGAGAAACAAGCGCTACGCGTCATCACCGAGAAGGGTAAGGTCGACACAATCGACTACCCGTGTTTCAATCCGATTGGTCAACGAGTCCTGCGACTCGTGGTGGCTGGTCAAAGAATTAAAGGCGGAGGTAGACAATGCAAGGCTTCAGATTCTTGGCGCTCTTTCTACTGGCAATCGCCCTAGTTGCGTTGCTGGTCGGTTATCTTATGGATGGCCCGGCCGTCGTTACCTGGTGGGCTCGCAACATCTTCCTCTCGGCCCTAATCGCCTCGCTGGTGTTCCTTGCCGAATCTCTAGAGTGCGCATGGAAGGAAACGTTGATCTGGGCAACAATCACGGTCCTCATGATTATCTGCTGGGACGCCGGCCCGGCGCTGAGGGGCCTGATCCCAACCTGGTTCACTAACGGCTGGGTGCAGATCATTCTTGGCAGCATATCCGCGGTCTTCACGTTCATTTGCGCTGCGCCCGTCGTCTTTCCGGGATCGGAATCGGAACCCGGCGTGGGTGGCAACTGAGTTAAGGGACCTCAAATATACCCGGGGCGCGGCATCACCTGCCGCGCCCTCGCTGTTTGTATACGTTTTTATATTTTCCGCGCGAAGCCGGTGTGATTGCACGTTATACCCCATGAGATAAAAATTCGTTCGAAAACTTCGCTCCACCTTTTCATGTTGCGAGAAAAAAGTGCATAAAACCGATACAGTGTTTATCTCACGGGGTATACTTATATGAATGGCGAAGTTTATCTACACCGCTGAAAAGAGTGACGGAGAAGTCTACAAAGGCGTAGCAGCAGCGGCCGACCGGTTCGAGCTCTACGGAATCGTCCGCCAGGAGGGCGGAAGGATTATTTCTCTGGAAGAGACGGGAGGAAACGGGTGGCTCTCGATGGATTATTGGAATGCGATGTTCTCGCGCATCACCGAGTACGAGAAAATACTACTCGCACGCAATTTGGGCGCGATGCTCGGTGCCGGATTAGCGCTTGCGCGGGCGCTGGCTGTAATAGAGCGACAGACAAAAAACCTGAAAATGTCGTCGGTCATATCGCAGATATCCTCGGACGTCCGGCGCGGGGATACCCTGCACGACTCACTCGCAAAATATCCGCGCGTATTCTCAAAATTATTTGTGGCGATGGTGCGCGCGGGCGAAGAGGGAGGAGACCTTGCCGCGTCGCTCCAGGTGATATCGGACCAGATGGAACGGATGTACTCTCTCAAGAAAAAAATCCGCGGTGCACTCATCTATCCGTGCGTCATCCTCTTCGCCATATTCGGCATCGGCATACTCATGATGATAGAGGTCGTGCCGACACTCGCGCAGACGTTCGCGGAAATGAAAGCGGAGCTTCCGGCGTCGACGCAATTCGTCATCAGTGTGAGCAATTTTCTCGTGGAGTACACATTTGTGGCGCTTGGCGGTATCGCCGGCATCGGTGCGCTTATCTATGTCGCGGCACGTACCACATGGGGAAAACGCGGATTGGATTTTTTCTTCCTGCGTTTACCGCTCATCGGACCGATGGTGCGCGAAGTGAATGCCGCACGCACATCGCGCACGCTCGCATCGCTCCTCTCGTCGGGTGTTGACGTCATCACCTCGCTCGATATCGTGGGTGAGGTCGTACAAAATTCCTATTTCCGCGCGGTCGTCAAAGACGCGTCTTTGGGTGTGAGCGGGGGACAATCGCTCGCGGCGGCGTTCGTTCGTCGCGAAGACCTGTATCCGGCATTCGTCGGGGAAATGATGGCGGTCGGTGAGGAGACCGGCCAGGTCGCCGAAATGCTGAAGCGTCTGGCGGTATTTTATGAGGATGAAGTGGACCGCAAAACCAAGGATATGTCGACCATCATCGAGCCGTTCCTTATGCTCATCATCGGAGGAGCGGTCGGGTTCTTCGCGGTCGCGATGATAACCCCCATCTACTCTCTATCGCAAAATATCTAAATTAGCTGCTAGGGACTAGCTGCTAGCTTGCAGCTGACAGGGAAATGCAAATGAAAATAAATCTTTCTACAAGTTACAAGCTACAAGCTCCCGATTTGTCCGCGCAAAGCGCGGCGACAAATCGCAGTCCTTTACGGGCTACGAGATCGAGAGGCGTCACGCTCATTGACACCGTCGTAGGTACGGCGCTCATGCTCGTGATTTTCCTGGGCATTGCCGCGGCGTTTAAGCTGGCGGTGGATGTCGTGACGAACAATAAGGCGCGCGGGAGCGCTATCGCACTCGCCAATGAGCGCATGGAATACATCCGGAGTCTCACCTATGCCGCAATCGGCACCTCCGGCGGCATTCCGCCGGGCGCGATAGCGCAATCCGAACCGGTCACTCTCAACGGCATTCCGTTCACGCGCCGCACCATCGTCGAATACGCTGACGACCCGAAAGACGGCACGGGAGCTGCGGATGTGAACGGCATTACGAGCGATTACAAAGTCGCGAAAGTGGATGTCTTGTGGACTTCGCGCACCGGCGACCGGCACATCATACTTGTCTCCCGGTACGAACCGCCTTCAGGCATGGAGATAGCGTGTACGCCACCGTGCGGCACGCTCACGATTAATGCCGTGGACGCGAGTTCTCAACCGCTCGCCGGAGCATCGGTTTCCATAGTTAACCCATCGACTACGCCTGCGATTTCCATTAATACATTCACCAATGCGAGCGGGACGGCTTCTTTCATCGGCGCGCCGGCGGCTTCCGGCTATCAGATTGTGACAACGAAGAGCGGCTATTCTACCGCGCAGACATACGGTGTCACGGCGCAAAACACGGACCCGGACCCGGGGCATCTGACAGTTTCGCATAATCAAACGACCACGGGGACCTTCGCGATAGATGCGGTTTCTTCCCTCGCCGTCAGCACGTACTCACGCACGACGAACTCCTGGTCAGACTCTTTTGCGGACGAGAGTAAAATAGTCGCTTCGACGGACCACATAGAAGTGAGCGGCAACCGCGCGCGCTTTGAGGGTATCCAGCCGTGGACCACACCCGCCAATCTCTATTCGCAGACAATTACCCCCGTCGCACTTTCGCGCTGGGGGACTTTTTCTTGGAACGATACACAGCCTTCCGAGACGAGCATCACCTACCACGTCTACTACCCGACGGGTGGCGGCCTCACGCTCATCCCTGACGCGGTCCTCCCGGGCAACAGTGCCGGTTTTTCGTCCGGCACGTCTATGGACTTACGCGGTGTACCCGCGGACACGTACCCGAGCCTGGTCTTGTATGCGTATCTCGTCGCGCAAAATCCCAATGCCCCGTCACCCTCTATCGAGGAATGGAGCCTGACGTATGAAAGCGGACAGGGAATAACAATTCCGTTCACTATGCGGGGGGCAAAAGTAATCGGTTCGGGGCCGGGCGGAACCGTCTACAAATACGATCAACTGCTCACGACGAATTCTTCGGGGGCCCTGACGATCTCGAATCTCGAGTGGGATGCATATACGCTCTCTGTCGCGGTTTCAACCGGATATGATATTGCATCGTCGTGCGCACCGCAGCCGGTCGTGCTCGCGCCGAACACGTCGCGCTCCATTCAGCTCTTTCTTGCCGCACAAACGACCAATTCTCTTCTCGTGGATGTGAAGAATAGTTCCGGTGTGACGATTGCGGGAGGGACGGTACGTGTCACGAAAGGCGGGTCATACGACGCTACCGTAACAACCGACGCATGCGGACAGGCGTTCTTCGACGGTCTCACAAACGGTAATTATTCGGTTACCGCTTCTTCGACCGGATATCAAACGTACTCTGCGGACGGTGTAGATGTCACCGGCACAACACGGTTCTCCGTAGTGCTCAACTAGTATGGAACGCACTTCACACGGAAGGGGGATGGGCCTTCTTGAAGCCGTCGTATGGGTCGCGGTCTTTACTTCGGCGATGCTCGCGCTCACCTCGTCAGTCCTGTATTTCTACCGAACGAGTAACTATTCTGTCCAACAAGGAGCCGCGACCGCTTCCGCACAACGCGGGATTGACCTCATGATCCGGACGATACGCGAGGCTTCCTATGCGAGCAACGGCGCGTACCCGGTCGTTTCTCTCGGCAATAACGAGCTGAAATTCTACGCTGAGATAGACGGTGACTCAGGCATCGAATTGGTGCACTACTACCTCTCGGGGACTTCGCTCGTTCGGGGCACCGTTGAGCCCTCCGGAGATCCTTTCGTGTATACGGGAGCCGAAGCGACCTCAACCGTCTCCGACAATGTGAGGAATGTGATTCTGGGGACGTCGCTTTTTTCCTACTACGATAAGAATGGCACGCTCGTGAGCGATTATGCGAAAATCGGAGATGTGCGGTACATCTCCGCGACGCTGCTCGTTGATGTCGACCCCGTCCGCTCACCGACGCCGCTTTCACTGCGTTCCTCCGCTGCGATGCGGAACTTAATCGGGCACTAACTATGAACCACGAACTAAGAGGAATGAGGCATGCGAAAGACGATGAAATTCGTCCTGCCTCTTGTGTCTTTCCTCCTGTCTCCTGGCGAGCGCAGCGAGGGGTAACGACGATGCTCGTCATCGCATTTATGGGCATTTTTCTCCTCATCATGGGGACTATCACGAGCTACGCATTCCAGCAGGCGAAGTACGGGCGTGCTCTCTACGGGCGGGAACAGGCGCTCACTATCGCCGAAGCGGGGCTGGAATATTACCGCTGGTTTCTCGCGCACAACCCGAACAACCTGACGAACGGTACCGGCCAATCCGGGCCTTATACGTATACCGTGAGCGATCCCGAGGGAGGCGAGTTGGGCTCAGCCGCACTCTCCGTTGCCGGCAACTCACAGTGCGGCATCATCCAGTCGATAGATATCACCTCGCAAGGGACTTCGAATACCAATTTGGTGTTCACACGCACGCTCCTTGCACGCTATATGCGCCAGTCGGTCGCCGCGTACTCGTATTTATTGAACAGTAACGTGTGGGCGGGGTCCGACCGTGCGATTACGGGTCAATATTTTTCCAACGGCGGCATTCGTATGGACGGGACGAATAATTCCGACGTCTCGAGCGCAAAGACGACATGGGTCTGCAACAGTAGTTACGGCTGTTCTCCGACGCAAAGTAGCGCGCCGGGTGTTGTGGGCTCCGGGAGCGGCTCGGCGCTATGGCACTCATCGGCCGCTTCTATTGACTTTGCGGGTATTGCGACGAACCTCGCGAACCTGAAGACCTATGCGCAAACGGGCGGCGGCCTGTATTTTGCATCTTCCACCGGTGTGGTAGATAGCCGCGGTTACCACCTCATTTTTAAATCCAACGGCACGTTCGATGTCCGCCGTGTGACCTCCACCACCGGTATCCCAAGCTACAACTCGCAAACTGGCTGGACGACTGGAGCAACAGAATACAGCATAATAGCGGGTGAAACATTGCTGGGGAATTACACGATTCCCTCCTCGTGCAGCCTCATTTTTCTCGAGGACAGAGTATGGATAGAAGGTGTCGTAAAAGGGAAGGTCACGGTCGTCGCCGCTACCCCCTCCGACACCGGCACAACCATCGATGTGTATCTGCCGAACAACATTACCTACGCGGCGAATGACGGCACGTCGGGCCTCACCGTCATGGCGGAGCGCAACGTTCTCATCCCGCTGAACGTCCCCGACACCATGGAAATTCACGGCATTTTCTCCGCTCACAGCGGGCGCTACGGACGCAACTTTTATACGAATAGCTCTTCATACTCCTCCAGTCAGCGGGTCGGGTCTGCGTGGGCCTCTTACGTCCTTCGCTCGCAACTCACTACCGTTGGTACGGT
Source organism: Candidatus Kaiserbacteria bacterium RIFCSPHIGHO2_01_FULL_55_37 (assembly GCA_001781175.1). Lineage (GTDB taxonomy): Bacteria > Patescibacteriota > Minisyncoccia > Phycocordibacterales > UBA2100 > UBA10103. Next base: position 29,274 of record MFKY01000023.1, on the reverse strand, counting down.
CGTCTCTAACGCCCGAACAGGGACGAGTTGGATATGCGGCAGCACCACATGCTCCGGATTTCAGACTCGTATAGATGCATATGACCAACTGCAGGCGACCAACCCGCCTCCGTTCACGCCCTCCGCGTCGACCGACTACGGTTTCGTCCTCTGGCGGGAGCAATAGCGGGGGCGCTCGACGGCAGTGCATCTCAGAACCCGGGCGGCATCGCGTTTTAAGGACAATTACGCGATGTGATTCTGCTGAATCATCTGCTGAAAAACCCTTAATCCTCGGCTCTTCGCCTCCGGGAGGTTCTAAGATGCGCCGCCGCACTCGCTTGAGGATTTAGAGGTGATACAATCCGTCAATGAAATCCATCGTCGTCGCCAATTGGAAGATGAATCCGCCGACCATGCGCGAGGCGAAGAAGCTTTTTGATGCGACGAGGAAGGCCGCGGAGTCCGCGAAGAATGTGACGCTCATCGTGGCGCCGCCCGCAATCTTTTTGCGCGACTTGCGTGCGCGGTACAAGGGAAAGAGAGTTGCATTCGCGCTACAACAGGCAAGCGCGGAGGGAAGCGGCGCGTACACGGGAGATATTTCTTTGCTGCAAGCAAAAGATGCGGGAGCGCAGTACGTCATCGTTGGTCATTCGGAGCAACGGGCAAAAGGGGAGACGAACGAAGCTGCGGGAAAGGTAGTGGCCGCCGCCCTCGTCTGCGGCATGACACCGATTCTCTGCGTCGGCGAACGCGAGCGCTCGCAGAACGGCGAGCATTTTTCTTTCGTAAAAGAGCAGCTGCGTGCGGCGTTTGCGGATGTCGAGCCGAGCAAGGTCACAAAAGTTCTCGTCGCCTACGAACCTGTCTGGGCGATTGGCGGCGAGAAGACCATGAGCCCGCGCGATATGCACGAGATGACGATTTTTATCCGCAAGACCCTCGTCGGCATGTCCTCCGGAGGAGGATCCACCTCCGGCGGAAAAGGCTACGAAGCGGGCATGAATGTCAAAATATTGTACGGAGGCGCCACGACAGAATCGAACGCACTCCCGATGCTCCAAGAAAGCGGGGCGCAGGGTTTCATCGTCGGGCATGTGAGTATCGACGCGTTCCGGTTTGCAGCCCTTATCAGTTCGCTATCCTAGGCGGTATGAAATGCATCGACGAAATTCCCGCGAGTGAATTAAAAGGAAAGCGTGTTTTGTTGCGCACCGGAATGGATTTGCCTGTGGATGACGACGGCAACGTATCGGACGTCTTCCGGCTCGAACGTTCGCTCCCGACGGTCGGGTTTCTTTCCAAGAGCGGCGCGCGAACGATAATTGCATCAAAAGTTGGACATAAACCGAAAGATAAGATTTCAATTGCACCTGTTGCAGAAGCGCTTAGGAAATATGTTCCTGTAGTTTTCGTCCCCGACCTCACGGGCATTGTGGCGCATCAAGCCGTCGGTGCTATGAAAGATGGAGAGATGATAATGATTGAAAATTTACAACGTGACCCACGTGAAATAGCGGGGGATGATTCTTATGCGAAAGAACTTTCCACGCTCGCCGACATATATGTGAATGATGCTTTCCCCAGCGCACATCGCGGAAGCGCGACGATGATTGGTGTTCCGAAATTCCTTCCTTCGTACGCGGGACTACTGATGCGGAACGAAGTAAACGAGATTGATGCCGCCCGCGCACCCGAACACCCCTCGCTTGCCATTCTCGGCGGGGCGAAATTCGAGACGAAAGCGCCGCTCATTAAATTGTTGCTCGAAAAGTACGACCACGTATTCATTACCGGCGCGCTTGCGAATGATGTTTTCAAGGCGCGAGGACTTCCGGTTGGCCGTTCACTCATTTCCAAAGAACTACCCGGCGAGGACATCCTTTCGAACCCGCATTTCCTTGCGCCGCTCGACGTGACGACGGAGACGCCTGACGGACAAGCACACGTCAAAAAACCGCAGGACGTGCAGCCCGACGATAAGGTAGTAGATATAGGTCCCGACACGGTCGCAATGCTCGCTCCGCATATCGCCGCCGCCAAATTCATCCTTTGGGCAGGCCCCACCGGCATGTATGAGAGCGGCTATATCCACTACACGCAGGCAGTTGCGGAGCTCATTTCAAAGAACGAAGGGAAGAAAGTCATCGGCGGCGGCGACACCATCGCCGCAATAGAAGCGACCGGCGTATCACAAAAAGACCTCGGCTTCCTCTCGACCGGCGGCGGAGCGATGCTTGAGTACCTATTGAAGGGAACCCTCCCCGGCATCGCCGCCCTCAGCTAATCCTTTGATGCCCAATTCCAATACTTAATGTAAAAATTAAGTATTGGAATCCGAACGAGAAGGCTCGGGTAGGCCCCGCAATGATTTATTTATTGAGCGCTGCGCGAATTTTGTCTCCTGTTGCTGCGAATTCTCCCTCGGCGTACGGCTTGCCGCGCCAGAGCTTGTGCGGATCGCCTTCGAATCGCGGTATCACATGCACGTGGGCGTGGAAAACCACCTGGCCGGCACCTGCGCGGTTGTTCATGCCGAGGTTGATACCGTCGGTCTTGAGTGCAGTCTCTAGCGCGTGGGCAATGACACGCGCGGCGCGCATGACGGCAGTCCATTCCGCGTAATCTATCTCGAAGATGTCCTTAGAGTGCTTCTTCGGTATAACGAGGGTATGACCGGGGTTAATAGGGTTGATGTCGAGGAATGCCAATACGTTGTCGTCTTCATAGACGATTTGCGCGGGAATTTCCCGTACAACTATTTTACAAAACAGGCAATCAGCAGCATTCATGTATCCAGTATACAATAAGACATCATGCACGACCTCGTGGTAAGGCTTCTTGCAAAACGGGGAATATCCGACGCTGCCGAAGTCTCGGCTTTTCTCAATCCCGATTATGAACTACACACGCACGACCCGTTCTTATTGCACGGGATGGATGTTGCCGTGGCGCGATTGTCGTCGGCGATAGAAAAGAACGAGCGCATTGCGGTGTATGCGGATTTTGATTGCGATGGTATCCCGGGTGCCGCGCTGCTTTCCGACCTTTTCAATAAAATCGGGTATGAAAATTTCGAGGTGTATCTGCCGCATCGCGACAGGGAGGGATACGGATTTCACGCTGAAGCGATAGAGGCACTCGCCGCGCGCGGTGTGAAACTCATCATCACGGTGGACGTCGGTACGACTGCGATTGACGCGGTTGCGTACGCCAAAGAAAAAGGCGTTGACGTCATCGTGACCGACCACCATGAAATTTCGGGAGAACTTCCCGATGCGGTTGCAGTGTTGAATCCGAAAATCGCACCATACCCATTCCCGCATTTGTGCGGGGCTGCGGTCGCTTTCAAGCTTGCGCAGGCCCTACTTCGCTCGCCGACAGGCGAGCTTCGAAAGGGCGCAGCAGTCACTCTTGCCGGGAAACACGATATCCCGGAAGGTTGGGAAAAGTGGCTGCTCGATATGGTCGCCATCGCGACCGTCGCCGATATGGTGCCGCTTATAGGAGAAAATCGCGCACTCACCCATTGGGGTCTACAGGTACTGCGCAAATCACCGCGGCCCGGTATTCAGGCGCTCTGCAACAAGCTTCGTCTGAGACAGAATGAACTTTCTGAAAGTGACATCGGATTTTCTATCGCACCTCGCGTGAACGCGGCTTCGCGGATGGATGAGCCGGACTTGGCGCTGCGGCTTCTCGTTACACGCGATGTTGCCGAAGCCGAAAGCCTGGCTGCGCAACTCGAGAAACTGAACACGAAGAGAAAGGGAGTGGTCGCGAGTCTGGTAAAACAAGCGCGGACCCACGTGAAAGAGCGATACAAAGAGAACGACCGCGTCGTCGTCTTGGGAAATCCCGAATGGAAGCCGGCGCTTCTGGGTCTCGCGGCTAACTCTTTGATGTCGGACAGAGGCGGCATCGTGTGTCTGTGGGGACGGGACGCGAACGGGAAACTGAAAGGCTCGTGCCGTTCGGATGGCGACGTGTCTCTCGCCGAGCTTTTTGAGAACGCAGGGGACGTTTTCGAGGAATGCGGAGGGCATGCTGCGTCAGGCGGCTTTACCGTTTCACACGAGCAGGTGCATCAATTGCCGGAGGTACTCACGCGTGCCGCAGAAAAGTTACCGCCTCGTGCGGATAGAGTCGCACTTGAACACGACGTGTCTCTCGCCCTTTCTGATATCTCGTCGGCGCTCTTCAGAGAAGTTTCGAAGCTCGCGCCTTTCGGTGTCGGAAATCCGAAGCCGGTCTTCCTTCTGAGCAACACGACCATCACAGGGGTGAAACGTTTCGGGAAGGAGAACAATCACGTCGAGGTCATGCTCGAATGCCGCACGAGCGGGAATTCCGCGCGCGCGTTCGATTTTTTCAAGTCGCCTCAAGATTTCTCATTTGAGCCGGAGCCGGGACAATTCGCGAGTCTGCTCGCAACGATAGAGCGCGATTCATACCGCGGTGGCCTCGCCTTGCGCATTGTGGATATCCTGCCCATATCGGTATAATACGGACTTCATGTCCCGGAAAGTAATCATCTACACCCCGGTAGTACAACGCTGCGCGTTGACTACGGGGCAGGCCGACGGGGACAACAAACTATGCAGAAAATAGTGATTTATACGGACGGAGGAGCCAGAAACAATCCCGGGCCCGCCGGAGCAGGCGTTGTCGTTATTGACGGCAAAAAGAGGGTCGAGCTGAGAAAATATCTCGGGAGTCAGACCAACAATTGGGCGGAGTACGAAGCCGTGGCGCTCGCGTTGCACGCTGCAAAGGCTCGCGGGCTCGCGGGGCGGGAAATAGAAGTACGCATGGACAGCAAGCTCGTCGTCGAACAAATATTGGGGAATTGGAAGATTAAAGAGCCGACACTCAAGCCGCAGGTCGCTAAAGTGCATGCGCTTCTCGCGGATTTCCCGAAATATCATTTTGTGCACATCCCGCGTGAGGAAAATGCCGAAGCGGACGCGCTCGTCAATGAAGCGATAGATGCGGCGACGTAGTCCATGGCGCCGGGAGTTCTCTCTGCGATAGTCGGAGGATTCTTGGCGGGGGTTCTCGCGCGCTCGTTCTTTTCCGTGCCATGGCCTTTCGCGGCTTTTTTATTTTTACTTTCTCTCACCGCGCTCGCTTTTGCATACTTCGAAAGACCAAAATGGAAGCAGTTGATGATTATCTCGGTCGCACTCGCCGCATGTGTGGCAGGGATTGTCCGTATGGATTTTGCGGTGCTGGATGGTACTCCGGAACTCACCTCGCATCTTGGGGAGACGGTGACCGTTGACGGTCTCGTCGTTGACGAACCCGATGTTCGCGAGGGCAATGTGCGGCTGCGCATACGCGTCGGTGATATCAGCGTGCTCGCCGTAGTGCCGCCGCATACGGAAGTGCATTACGGGGACGTTGTCCGGGTCAAGGGGAAACTCGGACTGCCGGAAAGTTTCGAAACGACGCTTGGCAGACAATTCAACTATCCGATGTTCCTCGCCAAAGACAGGATTTTGTATACGCTCTCTTTCGCACAAGCGGAAAAAATTGCGGAAGGATACAAAAACCCTCTGCGGACGGCGGCGATTTGGACGAAACAAAAATATCTGGAAGGGTTACAGGCGGTTTTGCCGGAGCCGGAGTCGGGACTTGCCGGCGGCATTACGGTGGGGGACAAACGCGGAGTGGGAAAGGAGTACTCGGACATTTTCATTGCCGTCGGGCTCGTGCACATCATCGTGCTTTCCGGATACAACATAACAATCGTGATGAACTTGGCCGGAAAATTGCTTGCGGGAATGTCGCGCCTCGCACAACTATCGGCGAGTGTGCTCATCGTCGTGTTCATCGTGCTCATGACAGGCATGGCACCGAGTGCGACGCGTGCCGGCGCGATGGCACTCCTCCCGCTCATCGCGCGCATGACGGGGCGTATGTATCTGGCACTTCGTGCGCTTAGCGTCGTCGTACTCGTGATGGTGCTTTGGAACCCGTATATTTTCGCGTTTGACCCGGGATTCCAATTATCGGTACTCGCGACGCTCGGGCTCGTTCTTTTCTCTCCCGTATTCGCGCGGTGGCTTTATTGGATACCGGAGAAATTCGCACTGCGCGAGATTGCCGCCTCGACACTCGGTACGCAAATGACGGTACTGCCGCTTCTGTTGTATCAAAATGGGCTTCTCTCACTCGTCGCACTGCCGGCGAATCTTCTTGCGCTCGTTGTGGTGCCGTGGGCAATGGGACTCTCCGTCATCTCCGCGATGGCGGGGATATTGTTCGGCTCGCTCGGGACGTTTATTGCGTTTCCTGCGTACGCATTGCTCGCATACATCATCGGCGTCGCGCAGTTCTTTGCGGCTCTCCCGTTTGCCTCGGTATCGGTCGCATCATTCAGCGCATGGTGGATGTTCGGGGCATACGCCCTCATGTTCGGCGGGTTGTGGTACACGAAAAAAGGAGCGGCCGACGGCCGCGCCTTTTAGCTGTATCGGACAACAATTATACCGAGGACGACTTCTTTTGCATGTACCAACCCAGGGCCGCTGCGGGAAGTATCCAATAGGCCGCCGACACGAGAGTTGACCATTTCATGAGGAAGGGCAAGAAATTAGGGAGCACGCCAGCTATCGCTGAGAACGAACCCGTCTGCGCAAACACCGACGCGACGCCCGTTATAAATGCGGTCACGATGGTCACGGCAAATCCAATGGCACCAAAATAAGCGCCATTTTTGAGGTCACGCGCGCCGTACCACCAGGTGAGAAGACCGACAAGAAGCGCCGCGAGGACGACGAAGGAAATGTACTGGGGAGTCAGCATCCCTCCGCCGGTAGATGCCGGAATAATCGCCACAAAGGATGCGACGACTGTAATTATCAAATAATTGCCTAAAAACCCTACCAAAATCGCCCTATCTACGTTCATAATGTATATATGATTATCCTAATGTATTAAGGATACCATGCTGGGTGAGAACGCAAGCCCGGCAGTGTGGACTGGCGACGCGCGAAGCACAGAGTAGTAGATTACCGTTATTTCTCACTTCCTCCACTTTCTCTCATAAACTTTCTTCGTTGCGGGCGCAATTATTCGCCAGTCCCTACTAACCGGGCAAGCGGGCTTCTCCACACACACAAACAAGAGCCGGCGTTGCCGCCGGCCCGATGAGTGCAGCGGATATTCAGGGTTCAGGCCCGTTTCCGCTTTTCTTTAACATTGGGCGATGCGTCGCCGCAGACCTGTTCGGACTCGAGTTTCTTGATTGCCGCGTTGACCATCTCTTCCGTCTCGGTGGTCAACATGTCGACCTTTTGCTCGCCGTTGGCCCGCAACGCCTTCGCCTGTTGGCGCAGTGCGTCGATATTTTTCTCATGGTTGCGACGCACTTTGAAGATGAGGAGCTGCGTTGCCTGGCCCTGCAAGAGCGTATCGCTCGTGGGACCTTTTCGGCCACCCGCGAGAATCAGGGAAGGCATTCCGTCCTCGAACTCGAGAAGCGGGAATGAGACCACATCGTTTTCTTTCCGCACAGACATTGTTCAACCTCACGTTTTGCATGTACCACGTCGCACGTGGTATCCGGGAAACATGGCACAAATCTGCCCGGGAGTCTATTTTTGCGCCTCGTCGGACCGCTTCTCTATGACACCCCAATTCAAATTTTTGAAAAATGCGTCCATGTATTTGCCTTTGCCCGCGGCGCCGTAGTCGAGGAGAAATGCGTGTTCCCACACGTCGAGCGCGAGGAGGACGGGGAGAGTGACGAAATGCCCCTGGTGCTGCTCGCTGGCAAAGCCGGTCTGAAATTGCTTACCGACGGGGTCCCAGTAAAGGATTGCCCAGCCCGGACCGCGCATGCTGCCGATAGCCTTCATGTATTCGACGAAATATCCGTGGTACTCCGTCGCGAACGCTTTCCCGAGGGCGGAATTTTCATCAAGTGCCTTTGCGCCGTTCTCGAATTGCTCGAAATACAATTCGTGCAAGCGCATGCCGTCGAATTCGAACGATTTGCGACGGACCAGTTCGCCGAGCGCAAGCGCGTTCTTCTCGGTGCCCTCCTTTGCGTACTCGACTAATTTCGTGGAAATCGCATTGAAATTTTTCACGTAGCCTTCGTAGAGGCCGATGTGTTGTTTGACCGACTCATCCGAGATGCCGCCGAGAGAGGGGAGAGTAAACTTTTTTGATTCGTACATAGGTATAGAAATTAACTACTAGTAGCAACACAATAATACCACTTACCCATGTGAAGGTAGAATGATGCAATGCAAAAAAGCGTGCAGATAAAAGGAGTGGCGATAGTTGTACTTCTCCTTGCCGCGATTTGCATCTGGTACGTGGCAATGCGAGAAGACCACCGCGGCTCCCTCACCGTCTCATTTCTCAACATCGGCCAGGGCGATTCTATCTTCATTCAAGCGCCGAGCGGGAGGCAGGTACTCATCGACGGCGGGCCCAGTACCAGCGTGCTGCGCGAACTTTCACGCGTGATGCCTTGGTACGACCGTTCAATAGACGTCGTAATCCCGACACATCCGGATGCCGACCACATCGGCGGACTCGTCGACGTACTCGCACGATATAAAGTGGACACCGTCATTCACTCGAGCGTCGAAGGGGATACGAAAACGTTTGCCGCGTTTAACCGCATGATGGCGGATGAGCATGCACAGGAAGTTGTCGCTATACGCGGACAAATTGTTGACCTAGGCGGAGGGGCGTACCTACAAATACTCTCTCCCGACAGGTCCGTGCCGCACGTAGACACCAACGACGGCTGCGTCGTCGCGAGGCTCGTCTACGGCGCGACCGCGTTCATGCTCTCATGCGACGCTCCGCGTTCGATTGAAAATTATCTTGTGGCGCTCGGCACCTCGACGCTCAAATCAAATGTACTGAAAGCCGGACACCACGGCTCGAAGACCTCCTCGTCGCCCCTCTTCCTCGGATACGTCGCCCCTGAGTATGCGGTGTTTTCGCGCGGGTGTGACAATAAGTACGGCCACCCCGCGCAAGAGACCGTGGAGCGCTTCGCGCAATTCGGCATCCCGGCATTTGATACCTGCAAAGACGGCACGGTTACATTTGTGTCGGATGGACAAACCGTAGTCCGTGAGTAGTATAGCTTCGGAGAATGAAATCATAAGACAGCAGGGGGAATGCCATGTCAGATCTGTTCTTCTCTTCGCGCCTGGACAAGAATTGGCGGTGGTGGGCAGTGCAGCAGACCTTTATCGTACTTGTCGTTGCGATACTGGTCGGTTTTGCGATCAGTCTTGTCATCGACCTGTTCGCACTCGCCGTCGTCATTCTCGGTGTGTGCGGCTGGTTCCGATATGGCTGGCGGTACACATGGGTTAACGCACTACTCATCGCAGTCGGATGCGGGCTCGGCTTTGTTGGCGTCTATGTTGCAATCTACGCCAACCCGCTTGCCCTTACTACGACCGCGGCAGGTTTCGTTGTTGTCCTCCGGTTCTTTTCGGAAGGACCGGAGCGCGCGACAACTGTCACTGCTCCTGTCGAGAAGGTGACAAAGAAGACGAAAAAGAAAAAGAAGCCGCCCCCAAAGTAGCGATGTGGGCGGAAGACTAGACAAGGAGGCTGGCACGCGAGTCGTACCGGCCTTCTTCTACACGAGACCTGCTTTCTTGAGGGTCAAAAATGCTCCACGCTTCTGCATGGTCTTCAGGCCTTTGGCCGAGACGCGGACCGTGATTTTCTTGCCGAGTTCTGGGATGAAAAGTGTCTTCGTCTGGAGGTTGACCTGGCGGCGGCGTTTGCCCGTCGGGTTGAATTTGGTCGCGCGGACGCGGTTAGAATACCCGCCGCCCATCTGCGATTTCTTACCCGTTATGTCACAAACTCGAGCCATATGTGGCGCGCATGGTACCATGGCGGAGCATATATGCAAATCATGGACACACTTTTCCTCGTCGCCATCATCATGTTCTCCGCCGTCATCCACGAGGTGATGCACGGTGTCGCTGCCGACAAACTCGGCGACCCGACTGCACGCTATGCCGGGCGCCTTACGCTCAACCCCATTCCGCACCTCGACATGTTCGGCTCTATCATTCTACCAATCCTGCTGGCACTTTCACAGTCGCCTTTCTTCTTTGGCTGGGCGAAGCCGGTGCCCTACAATCCGTACAATCTCCGGCCTGGCCGATTCTCTGAGGCTATCGTTGCCGGAGCCGGCCCCGCATCCAATCTCGTGATCGCCATCATCGGCGGCCTCATCATCCGCTCCGGGCTTCTCTCTACGGGAAACGACATTGTGTTTCTCATCGTCGTCGTCAACGTCATGCTCTGCTTCTTCAACCTCATCCCCGTGCCACCACTCGACGGCTCCAAGGTACTCGCGGCACTTTTGCCCCGGTCTTTGTCTAGTGGCTACGAGCAGTGGCGGGGGCGTATGGAGATGAACCCGTTCATGGGTATAGGCATCGTTCTACTAATAGTGTTCTTGCTCGGAGGGGCATTCAGCACCTTCATCTATTCAATTGCGCAGGCAATTGCGGGGGTGTGAACAAGCTGGTTTGTCCCCCGTATACGGTCCTGTAGTATTGATGCATGATTGACCAGGATCCATTCCGGCAAGGTCGTCGGGATTTTATGAGAAACGTCGGCGCGGCCTCACTGGCCGTGGCGCTTGGAGATGCAGCGAAAGACGCTGTTCGTCAACCCGTTACACAGCCTAGGACTCTCCAGGAGATTCCTTTTGTTAAGGATATCGAGGAACGGGTCGATGGAGAGTTTGTCAGCCCTGATGTGTTTGTGCAGAAGGGTGTTTTGGACATCTTCGAGAAGAATCAATCACAGATCTCGTTCGATAAACTCACCGGTTCCGTGAAGATTTTCGGAATGAACGGCGAACTTAGAGGGGAGTATGAAGTCGACCAAACCGCCAAGCCCGAAGCGGTCTCGGCCCTCGTGACTTCCTTTGGCAGAGAGCTCACTTTCACGTACAAATATCCTGATGGGGCCAAGCAGTTGTTTCTTGCTCGAGGGTTGCTTGACGGTGATTTTGTCGTCCAGACCGGTGAATACCGTGACTCTTACTCGGATAGCTACGTCATCGACGACCGTCCTGTAGATGAACAGCCCAAAGAAAAGTAGTCTTTTGCTTGCAAGGGGAGGGGTCGCGTAGTACACCTCGTGAGATAAGCTATTCAGTCTTGCTTTAGGGGCTAAATACATAAGAAGACGCCTAGAGCTCTATTCGAAAACTGGACTTTTTTATCTCATGGGGTACACTCCTCGAACTCCCTTCGGGGATTTTTAATTGTCATGTCGACCATAAATCAACTTACACGCAAAGGCCGGGCCAAAAAGACCTGGCGCACGAAGACCATCGCGCTTTCGCGCGGTTTCAACACGCTCCAGAACCGCCCTTCTTTCTATGCGGCGCCCTTCAAGCGCGGCGTCTGCACCCGTGTCACGACGAAGACCCCCCGCAAACCGAACTCCGCTATCCGTAAAATCGCCCGCGTACGCCTCACCAACGGCATGGAAGTCACCGCGTACATTCCGGGAGAGGGCCACACCCTACAAGAACACTCCGTCGTTCTCATCCGCGGTGGACGTGTGAAGGACATCGGTGTGCGCTACACGATAGTACGCGGCAAATTGGATGCGACAGGCGTCGAGAAGCGCCGCCGCGGCCGTTCGAACTACGGTGCCAAGAGACCAAAAGCAGCCAAATAATATATGCGACGCCCTACAAAAAATAGAAAACAGCCTCAGCCGGACGAAGTGTACGGTTCCTTTAAGGTTGCGAAGCTCATCAATTACGTGATGGAACGCGGCAAGAAAGACACCGCCCGCAAAATCGTCTACAAGGTGATGGAGGAATTGAAGAAAGAGGGTGACCCGGTCACCGTCCTTGAAGATGCGCTCGAAAAGGCGTCTCCGGCGGTGGAAGTGCGCTCACGCCGCGTGGGTGGTGCCAATTATCAGGTGCCCCGCGAGGTGAACCCTGCCCGCAGAATGGCGCTCGGCATGCGCTGGATAGTGGAAGCCGCCGAGGGTACGAAAGGTAAGCCGATGCATGAATCTCTGCTCGCCGAAATCCTCGCCGCACACAAAGGAGAGGGAAGCGCGGTCACCAAAAAAGAGACCACTCATAGGATGGCAGAAGCGAACAAGGCCTTCGCCCACTTCGCGTGGTAACTCCCGTATGCGCGTCACGCTTGAAGATGCGCAACAAATTGCTCAAAAGTTGACAGCGGCCACTCCGTCGATACACCACGTTGAGTTGTTCGGTAGTGTGCTACGTGACGGCTCGGGGAATGACGCCGACCTCGTCCTTATCGTCGACGAAGACATTTCGCGGCAGTGGTGGACAGACATGGGACACGAGTTGCGTGTCCGCATGGGCACACGCTGGCTGCCCCTTAGACGTTTCATAAAAACATATCTCGCATGGCTCGACACCATGAGTATTCATGGGAGAAAACATCGCAGAATCGCACGAGCGTCCGAATTGCTCGGCGTTGACATCGAGAAGCTCGCCACAGAATACAAGTCCGGTATGATGCTCGATATTTTCCTTTTTCCCGAGACCTGGCGCACAGAAAAAATACCAAACACATCCGTCCTGTGCTCACTCGCCGATGTCATCTGCAATCACGAAGAAACACGGGTCTTTTTGGAACGTACAGCACGCTCGGCCGTCCGGCTAGTGTGACCGAAGCCAACAAGGCCTTCGCCCACTTCGCGTGGTAAAGCAAACTGAGACAGTACGCCGGTTTTCTCACGGCGTTTCTAATGCGTACCCCTTTTGCCTTGACGACACTATAAATTTTTCACAATACGTTTTTTCGTTCCCCGTAAGTCCTAGTCTTCCGCAGATATTTTCATGCGCGACGCTGTTCTCGACGTATCGCTCGGCCGCGCCGGAAGCGCAAAGCATATAGTCTTTCGGAGTTCTGCTCGTAGCGCGGCAAGCGTCTGCGATTTTTTCCACGTCGAAATGAAGAGACTGGGCGGCAGGAAAACCAATTCCGATAAAACAAATGTTTTGACCGTGCGTGTCGGAAATCTTACGGCAATAGTCTCCCATCGTGCCAAACGTCAGGTGCACATCCGTGCTGCTCGCAGAAAGTGCCGCGTACCACCAGAGCGGAAGCTCATAGATACATTCGTCCTTAAATTCTGATCCGATAGAGAAACACGGCTCGAGTGCATGCTCACTACTGAATGTCCTGGGGATACGATTTTGGTCCAGAGTCGTAATCTCCTGCAGATTGTATTCCATGAACATACCATCCGCACATATGCCGCGTTGCATCTGTTGCTCATAGAATGAATGACACTCCGCAAGTGATTTCTGTACCCCCTTCATCGAATACCCGTACGTCGAAATCAGTCCATGACCAATGCCGTGCGAGCAATTAAGGGGCGAATTTACATTCTCGCATCCGTCCTTGAGCTTTCTCATCACGGAAGAACCATATTGTGCCGTCGCGAGTCCGATAAATTGGTGGTAGCAGCCAAAAAGATATTCTCCTGCGCCGCAATAAGAAATGTCCGTGAGCCCCCCAACGGCATAGAGCGCCTCGCCGAATGTATGGGCAAGTATATGACGCGAGGCGGCCATGTTCTCGCCCTGTCGCGCCATCTCGTCGTGCGCACGTTCGGGCCCCGCTACGGAAATACGGTCTTTCCAATACTGTATGGCTTCGAGTATCTTGATTTTGTCACCGTGCATATAGGGCGGGGTCTGCACGGCGCGATATTCATAGAAAGCGACCGCGGCTAGCACAAGACACGCAAGTATCATCACGCCGGAATAACGGAGCATGTGGAAACAATACTACCAATGTCCCCTCTATTCAAAAAACAACGTAGTGCATGGAGGAAGCCAACAAGGCGTTTGCCCACTTGGCGTGGTAGGTTTTCCACATACCAAAGACAGCAGTACACCCCGTGTGGTACGCTATTGGTATGAATACATATAGTGCTCAAAAGCTTTTCTTTATCTCAGCCGCCTCTTATACGCTGGTTTTGATTCTCGGTCTTGTGCCTTTGGCAGCCTTCTTTCTTTCCGGTGGCGCGCCACCGGGCCCGGGTCCCTTGACGAGCTTTGTAGCATTCTTTGTAGTGCCCGTCTCAACACTCGCAAATCTCGTAGGGCTCGTCACATTCATTTGGGGATTGGCGGTTCGGAATTAAGGGAAACGGATAAAACGATTTCCTGTGAACGGCGGTGACGTTGCTTTTTTACTTATTTTCCGTTACATTACTGGGACGCCTTCGGGCGTTTTCATTTTACTGGAGCCGCGTCATAAGGACGGTACGCGGCATGCGAATCAGCAGATTCGAAACTTGGTAATGTAGCAAAATCATATGGCTCGTGATTATCCTCTAGAGAAAGTAAGAAACTTCGGAATCGTCGCGCATGTGGATGCGGGCAAGACGACTACATCGGAACGCATTTTGTATTACACGGGCGAGTCGCACAAAATCGGCGAAGTGCACGAGGGCAATACCGTCACCGACTGGATGGAGCAGGAGCGCGAGCGCGGCATTACCATCACCGCCGCCGCCATCACGTGTTTCTGGAATCCTTCGTACATGGGTGCCGACCTCTCGGCGAAAGTACGTTTCAATATCATCGACACTCCCGGACACATCGACTTTACTTCCGAAGTGAAGCGCTCGATGCGTGTGCTCGACGGCGCGGTAGTCGTATTCGACGGCGTCGCCGGAGTGGAACCGCAGTCCGAGACCAACTGGCGCTACGCCGAAGAGGCGAATGTGCCGCGCATCTGCTATATCAACAAACTCGACCGTACGGGCGCGTCGTTTGAAAAATCATACGCAAGCATTCTCGACCGGCTTTCCAACAAGGCGGTGCGATTCCAGATCCCCATCGGGCTTGAGGAAAAATTCGAGGGAATCATCGATTTGCTTAGCATGAAGGCATACAAATTCGAAGGGGAGATGGGAAAGAATGTCATCGCGTACGATATTCCCGCAGACATGATGGACGAGGCCAAGAAATATCGTCACGAACTCGTGGAGCGCATCGTCGAGAATGACGACGCGGTGATGGCGGATTTCCTCGACGGCAAAGAAATCCCACACGACGTCCTCAAGAAGACGCTGCGTAAGGGCGTTATCGCCAACCAAATCTTCCCCGTCCTCACGGGAAGCTCGCTCAAGAATAAAGGCGTGCAGCTCGTACTCGATGCGGTCGTGGATTACCTTCCGTCGCCGAAGGACATGCCGGAATCAAAAGGCATCAATACGGATACGGGTGCGGAAGAAACACGTCCCGCATCCGACGAAGCGCCGTTCGCGGCACTCGTCTTCAAAATACAGACCGACCCGTTCGTCGGACAGCTCTCGTTCTTCCGCGTGTATTCGGGCACCTTCACTGCAGGGGACACGGTATACAATTCCGCCAACAACAAGAAAGAACGCGTGGGACGCATCGTACGATTGCAGGCTGATAAGCGTGAAGATGTGAAAACCGTCTATGCGGGAGAAATCGCCGCGGCCGTCGGCATGAAAGAAGTGAAAATCGGACACACACTCTGTGACGTTGCGCACCCTATCGCACTTGAATCCATCGTGTTCCCCGAGCCGGTCGTTTCAATGCGCATCGAGCCCAACACGAAAGCCGACCAGGAGAAAATGGGCATGGCACTTTCGAAGCTTTCCGACGAAGACCCGACATTCCGCATCAAATCCGACCCTGAAACGATGGAAACTATCGTTTCCGGCATGGGTGAGCTCCACCTTGAAATTATCGTTGACCGCATGAAGCGTGAATTCGGCGTGCAGGCGACGACCGGCAAGCCGCAAGTCGCGTACCGCGAGACCATTCAAGGCACGTCGGACGTCGAATACAAACACATCAAACAGACGGGCGGTCGCGGTCAGTACGGTCACGTGAAAATCCGCATCAAGCCGATGGAGCCAGTAGATCCGGAGAAGAAAGTGAAGAACAACGTCGAACGCGATGACCACTTCGAGTTCGTCAACAACATCAAGGGAGGCGTCATCCCGCAGGAGTACATCCAGCCGGTGAAGAAAGGACTCATCGAGGCGATGGAACGCGGCATCCAGGCGGGATTCCCGGTCGTCGATATTTCCGTCGAGCTCTACGATGGCTCCTACCACGACGTGGACTCTTCCGAAATCGCCTTCAAGCTCGCCGCCATCAATGCCATGCAGGAAGCGATGCAAAAAGCGAAGCCCGTGTTGCTCGAACCTATCATGAAATTGGAAGTCGTCGTCCCCGAGAAATTCATGGGCGACGTGACGGGCATGATAAACAGCAAACGCGGCGCCATAGAAGCGATGGGCGAGCGCGGACAGGCGCGTATCATCACCGCGAAGGTCCCGCTCTCCGAACTCTTCGGCTTCACCACACAACTCCGCTCGCTCACCGAAGGCCGCGGCGTCCCGAACCTCGAATTCAGTCACTACGCAATCGTCCCAAAGACCGCGGCAGACGCAGTCATCGCTTCAAGAAAGTAGCGTTGATGTACAGAACCCAAAAGCGCGGCATCAAGCCGCGCTTTTGGGTTGGTATACTGTCGAAATGACAAGGCTCGTCCTCTCCATTTTTTCCGTCCTCATCTTTTCCCCTATCGTCGCGAGCGCGCAGGCAGCCGGCTGTCCGGCGCCGCTCCCCGTTTCACTCGCGGTAACATCCGAGCTCTCGTCGACGGTTCCGAGCGCATCCCTAGGATTCTTCGCGGAAATGCACAATTCGGGCACGGAACTTATCTCGGACGCGACACTTGCCGTTGAGGTCTTGCAGAGAGATACCGGCACAATAGTGAGCCGTTTCTTAGTACCGCAGCCCGTGTCCGTTTTTCCGGACACTACCGGAAAAGTCGGTTTCGTATGGAAAGTTCCTTTGGACATTAATTCCGGGGAGTACGCGGTCACGGTGACTTTCGTCCCGAAGGGCGGTTCGCGTGCCGAGGCATTTGCGCATGTATATCCCACCGCTTCACGCACCGTGACCGTTTCCGGTGGCGGTGCTGTGCCCGCGAGCGTGAGTTCCATCGCAGTGAACGGCAGCGTCTATTCGCCCGACACGGTAGCGCGGGTTGCCAAAGCAGGCAACGTTACTGCAGTCGCGGTAGCGAGCAACGACATAAGCGGCCCGTATATAGGCACGCTCGTCTGGCGTCTCTATGCTCCGGACGCGACATTTTCCGATTCACCAGTCGATACACAGGAGCAGTCCGTTGGCCTGCATCCCGAGCAGTCGGCAAAAATCCAATACAATCTGCCCGCGCTCACGCTCGGTTCTTACTACCTTGAGGGGCAACTCATCAACGAACACGTTACCTCGTACTTCGACATATTGCTCGCGCGCGAGGACGGCGCATTCGCATGGACGAACTGCATTCCGCACGACACGTTGCCGGAGAGCAGTCCCGGAAATACAACGCTTCTCATATCGGTCATCGCACTCATCATCGCAATCGGAGTAGTCTGGGAAGTCGTCAAACAGCGCCGCACATGAAGCGCGTACTTCTCATCGGCGTTCTCGTTTTCCTTCCGCAGGTTGCGTTGGCGGGCTCGCAAACGTTTACATCCTCCGGGACATTTATAGTGCCCGCATACGGCACTTTGACCGTCGAGGTGTGGGGCGGGGGAGCTTCGGGAGGCGGGTCGAACGGCTACGTCACCAGCATTGCGGGGAATTCCGGAACACAGTCATCTTTCTTCGGCGTGGTCGCCGGTGGCGGCATCGGTCCCGCCGCAGGCACCGGTTCAGGCGGCCTTACCGGCGGCGTAGGCGGCATAGCGTCGGGCGGCGACACCAATACGAGCGGCGGAGCAGGCAGCAATGGGAGGGCCGACTTCTGTCCCTATGCACCTAGCGGCGCCGGCGGAGCTTCACCCAATGGAGGTGCCGGTGGTGCCGGCATTTCCGCCGCTGTTCCTTCGAATCCCGGTTCTGCTCCGGGTGGCGGTGGCGGTGGCGGACTCGGGGCACAGTATCAGCCTGGGCAAGGTTTGTGGTACTGCCGAGGAGCAGCGGGCGGCGGTGCCGGGGCATACAGCAAGAAAACCTATGCGGCGGGCGCGCTGACACCAGGTTCTTCCGTGACCGTGACAGTTGGAAGCGGCGGAGCCGCCCCGTCGGCGGCCGGACCCGGTGGCGCCGGCGCGGCAGGTCGAGTCACCCTCACCTGGGCCGACGCCGCCTCATGCACCTTCAACGGTTCCACTGTCGCGCACGGCGCAAGCGTCACCGCGTATCAAACCTCTTCAGTTCCATACGGCTCGTCATGTGTCTCAGAAAATCGCACGTGCAACAGCGGCACGCTTTCGGGAAGTTACATCTACGGCTCCTGCTCGGTGGCCGCCCAGTTACCTCCGGCCGCCCCGACCATCACCGGCCCCACGAGCGGCATCACAAAGACAAGCTACACATATACTTTCCGTTCGACCGACCCAGACTCCGACACGCTCCGGTACGCCATCGACTGGGACAACAACGGAAGTATCGACGAATACGTTCCCGCACTCGGATACGTCCCAAGCGGTACCACGTCATCAACCTCACACTCCTGGAACTCCTCCAACACACAAACATTTAAAGCACTCGCGCAGGACTCAAACGAAGCTACTTCCGGTTGGGCTTCGTACACCGTCAACATGAGCCCGAACGCTCCCACCGTCCTCTTCACCACTTCGTCCTACAGCTACACACAAGGCAACTCTCCCATCACCCTCACGTGGTCCTCCTCCAACGCAAGCTCTTGCACCGCATCAGCCTCTCCCTCTGCGAGCGACTGGAACGGGGCGAAAGCCGTCGGCAATCCGGCAGCAGTCACCGCACAAGTCACGCCCATCCGCGCGACCACGTACACCATTACATGCAGCGGCACGACCGCGCCGGCCGCGACAGCCTCCATACCCGTTACCTACTCCTGTCCCGCCTCCATCGTTTATTCCTGCACGGGAGCCGGTAATGCCACCATCAGAAAGACAGAAGTGAGTTCCGCCTGCGCTACCACCATCACCGACTTTACTCCCGCCTGCCTGAGTCCCCGGTATTGTCAGGCAGGAAACCCCCAATGCATCGACCCCACACCAATCTTCAATCCAGTCGGCTCATTCTCCGGACACTTGCAGGCCGCTCCCTCGCTCATCCGCAAGAACAACCCTACGACCCTGCACTGGAACGTTTCCAACGTCACGAGCTGCACCGTGAAAGGAGACGTCGTCGACACGACAGGCTGGTCCGGGAAGAGCGGCACGCAAGCGACAAGCAACATTCTCTCCCGCACCACCTACACGCTTGATTGTCTGAAGACGGACAACACACACCTGCGTGAAAGTACCGTCGTCAACATCGTGCCGGTGTTTGAGGAAAAATAAGAGGAAGTACGTTGACCTTTTGCACAGACGTTTGGGCGTGTGAGTATTTGTCCACTGATACGATGTACAATGCACTGCGATGCTAGAGGAGATGAGTCCACAGAAACTCGCGATTGCCGTCCTGGCGTTTATTATCCTTGCATCAAGTGTTTACTTTCTTGCAAATACAAAATCACCTGCGCCCACTGCTGCGGATGCCCCAAATGCGGCGTTAGACACCGGGAATATTCCTCCACTCACCGACAGAATGAAATCGGTTCTCGCCAAGAGTCATGGATTCGCGGCGCTTGTCTCCTACACCGACCGCGGGTTCGAACCGGACACCGTCACTATCAAAAAGGGGGAGGCGATACGGTTCACCAACAATTCGTCGCAAAATCTGCTCTGGGTCGCGTCCGTAGCTACCGGCACGGCTCCGGGGAGCATATATCCGACTGGACAACAGGAGCCGTGCGGACAGAGTGCGTTTGATTCATGCGCGACGCTCGAGCCGCATGAATTCTGGGAATTCACTTTTGACGTCGCGGGCGCGTGGAGCTACGCGGACAATTTGCATAAAGACAGGACCGGCATCGTACGCGTGCAATAAACACATGACTTCCAGCAGTACCACACGGTTTCGTCAGGCTATCCGTATCGTTTTCGTGCCCGGATTTTTCGTTCTGTTTGCCGCACTCTTTCCGCTCCAAGCTTCGGCGCTCCAACAGCCGGCGATGTATACGCCTTCATGTAACAGTGCGGGGACGCAGGTCACGCTTTCGTGGGGTTCTGTATCGGGCGCCTCGAACTATCCGATCCGTGTCGACGGACCCGGATATTGCGCCGGAAATGTGAGCGGTCCCGGCAATTGGGGATGCTATCAGGGAGTCGAGTATCTGTATGAAACGGCGTATTCCGGCATCGCACTTTCCATTACGCCGAGTACCTCGTACTCGTGGTGGGTGCATGCGCAGAACGGAGGAGTCTGGAGTCCGGCCACACAGCAGTCATTCTCCTGCGGCCCTCCGCCGCCTCCGTCGCCGCCCGCCTCGTGCTCCCTCACGTTGGACAAGAATGCAGTCAACTCCAGTCCCGGTTCCGGCACCTATCTGCGCTGGTCGACTTCAAATGCCAACTCCTGGGTATACATAAGTCCTATCGGATACGTCGGCACATCAGGCTCCACGTATGTTGCGCCGTCTTCCTCGACCACGTATTCCTGTGAAGCGTACGGAAGCGGCGGCACCGACGGCTGGCATAACGCCACGCTCACGGTGTATCCTCCGCCGCCGGAGCCGACCGGGCAAACATATACATGCAGCGCGGACGGCACAAGCGTGACGTTCTCGTGGAATGCGGTCAACACTCCAAGCTTAGTCGGGTATCCGTTGCGCCTCGACGACACCACCGCCGACGGATGCAGCATCGCCCCCTACTACCACTCGTGGTATTGCAATGCGCCAAACGAACTCGAAATCGATTGGCAGGCGCCATATCAGAATCAAACAATCACTGCGACCTCGTATACCGCTCCCATCGTGCCGGGCAGGTCATATCGGTGGTGGGTGCACTCGCTAGCGAGTCCGGATGGCTCTGTAAATTATGCGTGGAGTACCACGACAGCGCACCCCTTCAGCTGTTCACCACCTACGGAACCGGCCAACACCTCCGCAGGCAACTACTCATGTTCCGCCGACGGTACGCAGGCCACGATTTCGTGGGGGCCGTCTACCGGCGCGACAAGCTATGCGCTCCGCGTCGACGATACCGCCGTCAACTGCGGCGGTGTGAGCGGCCCCAACAACAACGGCGGCTGCCGTCAGCAGTGGTGGACCCCTTCGGCGTCCACAGGGTGGACAGGCTCTCCCGGTTATACCGACTACATTGACGACAATATTCCCATCGGAACTAACAGCAGAACGATAACGGTAACGCCGGGCGCGCCCACCACGTGGTGGGTACACGGAGTAGCGGGGCCAACCCCGTATGGTTCATACACATACAATTACGATACCTACGCTACCTACACGTACAGTACGTATACTTATCGTACCTTCACGTGTACGGCTTCCGCGCCCACCTGCTCCGTCACCCTCTCACCCACAAGCATCATCTCCGGAGGCACAGGCTCTACTCTCACGTACTCATCCGCGAACGCGTCCCGCTTCTACATCCAGACCGTGGGCGACGTCACCCCCAACGTCTCGCGCTCGCCTACGGTGTACACCGCAGGCAGCTACAACGGCACGGTATGGGACGCGAGCGGCAACACGTACTCGTGTTCTCCCCAGGGCGGCACACTGACCGTCTATCAGAACTGCACGTTCAACGGAAGTACCGTCGGTCACGGTTCGTCCGTCACGGCATATGAAGCGAGCACCGTTCCGTACGGACAGGCCTGCCTCTCGCAGACACGCACCTGCACCAACGGCACGCTCTCCGGCTCATACGCATACGCCTCCTGCTCGGTGAGAGGTCCTTCTTCCTGTACGCTCGACGGCGTGACCGTCCCGCACAACTCTTCCTACACATTCTACTCACAACGGGCCGCACCATCCGGAACGGTATGCTCATCAATATCCCAATCCCGCCGCTGCGTGAACGGGACGCTCTCCGGTTCCTCCGCATACCAATACGCATCCTGCTCCTGCCTGGACACGTATACTTGCTCCGCACAGACCGTCCGGCACACCAATGCGCAGTGTGAGGTGACGAGCGGCCCCACCTGCGTCTCTCCGTCCTTTTGCTCGAACGGCTCTTCCGTCTGCCAATATCCGCCGACCACTTTCAATAGGTCAGGTCTTTTCACAGGTCACTTGTTTGCGACGCCCTCTTTGGTGTTAGAGGGTGACAGGACCACGCTGTATTGGGATGTCGCGAATGTCTCAAGTTGCACCGTCACGCCGAGCGACGGCGCTGCGTGGACCATTGCAGGTACATCCGGTAACAATTGGACGAGCACGCCGGGCCCCGACGGCCAAACGTCGGCGGCAATCACTCAGAGAACGACATTTACACTCACCTGTACCGGTGTCGACGGCTCACCTACGACTCCCGAAGATGTGACGGTCAATATCTCGCCTGAGTTCCGGGAGAGGTAGAAATTGCGCTCCCTTTACGGTGTCGAGAGTAATCTCTCGCGACAGAATAAAGCTCGTGATATCAACCACAATCCAAAAGTCTTAATAATCATGATGCGTTCTAAAAAAACGGGAGAATATGCCCGGAATGCAACGACTAACGAGGCAAGAAAAACGGGAAACGACACGACATTCGGCGATACAAGTGTTTGAATTGCAGCCCTCAATTCCAGCCAGCGAGGAGAAAGTTACCGGTGTGCAAGAAGCTCTGGACCGAGTACGTTGACGGGAAGCAGACGCTCTCGCAGCTCGCTAGCGTGCTTACCGCGCTGCAGACACTCGTCGATCAGCTCAGAGGACTGTAGTCTGTAGCGAAAGCGCTCACGAGGCGTCGCCCCAAAGGGCGACGCCTCGTTATAAAAGGGAAAAATGCCGGAACAACGCGGGCGGATGGTCCATAAAAAAGAACCGCCGACACGAAGCCGACGGGTAGGCGAATACCTTGCAGTTTATATCCTGCTCGGTATCACCCAGTGGAATTTGATAGACTTCAGAAATCGGGCCCGAACAAAGGCTGGCCCGAGTTCACACGGCAGACATTTCGCGTACCGACGGATTTTTTTGCCGATGCCGCGCGCGGCCAGCAGTCGCTGTATCGACGCATGTCCGCGCGTCTTTCCTCGGGTGTAACTTACTTTTCGCAGCAGAGTACGCCGCTTACTGGGACGTTTCGATCCCATCACGCCCTCCTTCTGTGGGGCACCAAAAATAACAACCTCACCAATGAAACCAAGGGCACTCTGGTGTACTTTTCCTGATTTGTCAATGACATCAGCATTACGCGCATCTCCCGAGAATACCCAGCTGCTCCGTAGCATCCATGCCTTCATTCTATTGTACACACTACCCCCTCGCCCCGGAGTGGGTAGGTGGCATACTGGATTCATTATCACCTCAAACATTTTTAGTATGTTCAAAAAGATCGCGTTCGCTAGTGCCGGCCTCCTCTTACTCGCCTCGCCTCTCCTCGCGTCGGCGCAAAGCACGAACGATCTCCAGGCGCAAGTTCAGGCTCTCCTTGCGCAACTCACACGACTGCAGGCACAGCTTGCCAGCCAAACCGGACAACAGCCCACCACGCTTTCGGTGCCCTCAATACCGACACCAAGCAGCACGTCCGGCAGATGTACCCAGATAACGCGCTTCCTCACCATCGGCTCATCGGGCCCTGATGTGAAAGAACTACAGGGCTTTCTCGTAGCGCGAGGGTATCTCGCGAGCGATGCGTCGTCGGGTTACTTCGGTTCCCTTACGCAAGCAGCGCTCCGATCATGGCAAGCCGCCAACGGCGTCGTTTCTTCCGGCAATCCGTCCAGTACCGGATACGGCGCCACCGGCCCCAAGACGCGTGGGGCGTTGGCACTTGCGTGCGCAACGCCGGTATCGCCGCGCATGCCCGCGAACTCAACATGTCCGCTCATGCCCGTCGTGTCTTGCGCGCCGGGGTACTACCCAACCGGCGGAGGCACTGACTCCAACGGATGTGAACGTCCGACCCGGTGCGTTGCGACAACTCCTAACGCCGGAATCACCGTCACGGCACCCAACGGAGGTGAGCAGTGGGAGATAGGCCAGCTCAATACCGTCACGTGGGCACCATACGGCTACAACCCTGACGTGAATCCCGCGAGGGATGTCAATGTGTTTCTTGAGCGCCTCGACGGCTCGACCGTCGGGCAAGTCATGGATACCGGGAAAGCGTCTTTGCACACGTACTTCAACATCGGTGGATACGACAACTGGGCTGAGCCGGGACGGTACTACGTCCGCGCAAGCAATCGCGTGACAGGGGCCACCGACAGAAGTGATGCCCCGTTCACGCTCCTGACGCGTCCCACGGCGGATCTAAAAGTAAATGGTTCGGATGGGCCGATGGTCCTTACGCACAACCAACCAATCACGATAAGTTGGTCGTCACTGGCCGGATCGACATGCAACATTCACGGTGTGCAGGAAAGCCCGGATGCACCGTACGCTTACATCACGGGTGTGCCTGCTTCGGGTACGCGGAGTGTCTACGCATACGTATACACTAGCATCCCCGAGTACAAGAACTTCATTCTACTGCGTTGCTCCAGAGGCGGTACCTTTGCCGACGACGAGATCATCATTAATCCGAGTACGTCGCAGGCGAGACTTCAGGTCGTCAGCCCAAATGGCGGGGAGCAGCTGACCTTAAATGGTCAGACCTCAGTAATAAATTACCGTGCATCGGGAATCAAATCAGTATCGATTGCGTTGTACAAAAGCGATCAGTGGATGAAATGGTTAGCCAAAGACCAAGTGCCAACCGCGGCAGCTCAAAGCGGCGATGTTTACCAATTTACTTGGACACCCACTACGGCCGAGCTTGGAGCCGTGAATGAACTCGGCAACACCTTCAAAGTCTACGTCACCGGCCAGAAAGCTGACGGCACGGGCTATGTCGACGACAAGTCCGATCTGCCATTCAGCTTTGTCGCACTTCCGACCCCCACGAGCGGTCTCGTTATCGGGCTGACGCCGCAGCCGTCCAGTACTATCGCCCCGCAAGCCACCATTGTTCCGCTGACGAAATTCACACTTAGAAATTCCGGGGGTACCTCGATACAATTGCAGCGGGTTAAGATTCAGCAAACGGGTCTCGGTACCGACGGCGCTGTTCATCACGTAGTCATCACAAGCGAAAATGGTTCCACGAATTCTTCTCCGGCCGGCTTTGATGCCGACCATTTGCTTTCAATGCCACTACCCGATGCGTGGATAAGCGCCGGTGAGACAAAGACGTACACGCTGTCCGCTGCAATGCAAGCGAATCTTGCGTCATATGCCGGAGGGACCATTGCACTACGGCTTCTTGGCATTGTTACGCCCAGCAGGGTAAGCGGCCAATTGCCCATAGACGGCAGTACGGCGACCGTAAACGTCTCCCTTGATGTATGTTCGAATCAGTCACTCTATGGGTACCGATGTTGGACGACCCCGATACCCGTTTCGCAGATGCCGATCCAGCCACCGATGAAGGACGCACTATGCAGTCCCGATGGTACCCGCGCGACGCTTTCCTGGGGAGGTGTCCCGAACGCCACCTCGTATCCTGTCCGCGTGGACGACCCGGCACTCACGTGCACCGGCCCGCTCATGAGCAGTCTGGGCAACGCCGGATGTGTCTCCCCGACGGAGTACGTGAACGACGGTCTGACCGGAACCTCCGTGTCGGTGAGCATCACACCGAACACTATGTATGAGTGGTGGGTGCACGGGCTCAATGCGAGCGGTTGGAGCTCCGTCACGAGAAAGTCGTTCATTTGCCGGCAGTCAACCCCGACTCCCGTGCCATCCATTACCGTTACGAATACGACCCGGCCCAACATCACGTTCACGTACCAGAATCTTCCCCCGGGAGTGCAGGGAGTATTCCTTACGAACAACAATACCGAGACGAACGTCGCCTCAGCGCCTATCGCATCCGGCAGCGGAAGCGGCGGTATTTCGATGCCGAGCGTATCGCCGGCGGGGACCTACTATCTGAAAGTGCTGGCGACCGTCAATAACGCGCTCATCGCCATGAGTCAGCCGTTCACTATCGGTCCCGAGATGCCCCAATTGACACCCCCTCAACCTTCCGCCCTCTCCGCCGCCTGCAACGGGGGCACGTCGGTAACACTCAGTTGGACCCGCGGCCCGGGAGCTGTATATTCATTCCCGCGCATTGCCGCTTCCGCGCAGACTTCACAGTCGGCCTGCCCATCCGGTTACTCGTGGGCAAGTCCGACGTCGTGCTACCAAGACAACGTCACAACGAACTCAATTACGTATCCGGTGCAAGCGGGCACAATCTACAGTTGGTGGGTTCACAACAGCGCAACCTCTCCCAACAGCGCCTGGTCAAACGTGAGTTCGCAAACATACGGCTCGAGCTTCACCTGCTCGACGCCTGCCGCTCAATCATGCACCTTCAACGGGCAAACGATAGCGAGCGGTTCTTCCGTCACTGCGTACCAGGCGTCGAGCGTCGCAGCGGGGCAGACATGCGCCGCGCAGACGCGCACCTGCCAGAACGGTTCGCTCTCCGGCTCGTACACGAACGCATCGTGCACGGTGCAGAGCGGCTCGAGCGTTCCTTCGACAGTCAACGCATTCTGGACGTCGATGTACTCTTGTGTCTTGGGCCGCGCGGCTGATACGGCGGGCTTGAACTACTGGGTAGGACAAACTAACTCGGTCGGCTCGCTACTCACGGCGTACCGGAACTTTTACGATTCCGCCGAGTATCGCGCCAGAGGAACATCGGATACCGACTACGTGAACAGCCTCTATCAGTGCGTGCTCTTCCGCGCGCCGGATTCCGGCCCCAACTACTGGGTCGGCCAATTGCAAGGTGGTGCGAGCCGCGATTCGGTACTGCAAAACTTCATCAACAGTGCGGAGTTCCAAGGCACGCAGGGGCCGACACTTCGGAGTGCGACAGGACTCACGATTGCGTCGGCAAACACGCAAATGCTTTCACAGCTCGCGAGCGCGCTCAACGCGATTATCGCCATCTTGAATTCCCTGAAGTAACACTTCGGGCGGGGCGCAAAGAAGCGGCCGCGTTGTACGCGGCCGCTTCATATATATTCCCGCGCCCTGCGCTATAGATTCGCTATGCACATCGACCCTCCGTCGGTGGAATGGATGTGCCATACTGGATTCATTATCACAGCCCTCATACTTTAACCATGCTTAAAAAAATCGCCTTCGCTAGTGCCGGCTTCCTCTTGCTCGCATCCCCCCTTTTCGCCTCGGCGGCCACGCTCGGAGAGTTGCAGGCGCAGTTAGCAGCACTTACGGCGCAGATCAATGCGATACTCGCGCAATCGGGGACTACTCCCACTCTCGATGAGTCCTCGGCATCAGCGAGCACCGCATCCTGCCCCAACCTCACCAACGACATGCGTCTCCGCGCACGGGACGCTGCAAACGGCGGACAGGTTATTGAACTGCAGACATTCCTCGCCGACTACTACAACCTGCCCGAATCAGGTCTCGTGACCGGCTACTTCTGGAAAAACACCGAAGCCACCGTCATCCGTTTCCAGAAGCAATTCAACCTCCCCGCTTTCGGTATCGTCGGCTCGCTCACGCGTGCGAAAATAGCCGCCGTATGTGGCGCTAATGCCGGTGCGACCTCGGGAATGGGTACAACTGCAAATGACAACACCACTACAAACGCCAATACAAATACCAACACCGCAAACACGCAAACCCAAACCCAAACCCAAACCCAAACACAGAATCAGACGCAGTTGCAAACACAAACGCAAACACAGACTACAAATACAGCGACAAACACGAACGCAGATGGGACGTATTGGGTGCATCCGCAACAAGCATGGAGGGTCTGCAAGTACTACGCTAATACCGAACGGTATGATGTCCTCCAATCCCGCGACGCGAGATGCAACGACCCCATCAAGGGTACGCGCTGTGTGGACCCGGCGGTTCGCTGGATGACCGACCCGGCTGCGATGATCGTTGACGATCGTGTGGAAACATTGCCTGTCGGCGGGGTCATTCAGCAGGTGCGCTGCTCGAGTGCGGGCGCACAGGGCGCCCCGGTACCCTTCATCCAGATAGTCTCCCCTACATCCAATCAGGTGCTCGCTCCGAATGGGTCCGTGACCGTTTCAGCTACGGCTAACGGGCTCACCGGCTCTCCCGCAAACGTCACGCTCGAAAGCGGGTCGACCAAAGTTTCACTCGGAATGCTCACGGTCGGCGGCGGTCCCATCTATGCTGTCGTACCGGCGAGCTTCCTCACCGGAGGAGCGCCGGTGGTCCGTGTCACGATGCTCCGCGCTCCCGCGGGTGACGCCGGCTCGTATTCAACGACTGTTCCCGTACAGGTAAGTTCCGGTGCTGTCGCGGGTTCATGCAGGACGCCATGGAACACCACGATAGCGAACGGTACGAGCATCACCGCGTACTCGACGAGCAATGTGCCGGCGGGAAGCACTTGCGTCTCACAGCAGCGCACCTGCACCAATGGCGCTCTCTCCGGCAGCTACTACTATCAAAATTGTTCGCCGGGGACGATAGCTGGCAGCTCCTCGTACAGCACCGTCACATTCTCGAGTCCGGCCGCGGGGCAAAGCTACGCGAAGGGTTCGGATACCATACCCGTGCGCTTCAGTAGCGGCTTTGGTGCGGTGAATTTCGAGAACCTCACGACAGGCGCCATCACGTCCGGCGCGGGGCTTTTCGCCAACACCGACAATCTACTGTATATCCCGTTTGACCTTCCGCCCGGCACCTATCGCCTCGTCATCCACGCGGAAATCTACGATGGTGTGAGCAATACGTTCACCGTCACTGCGACAGGAAACGCCCCGCTCTGGGTAAAGCCCGGCAGCGAGGTGAGCGCCTGCAAGCTTCTCTCCGGTGTCGAACGGTACGATGTGGTGAGCACGCGCGACGCGCGCTGTTCCAAC
>MFKY01000023.1:0-349 GCA_001781175.1 Candidatus Kaiserbacteria bacterium RIFCSPHIGHO2_01_FULL_55_37 | reverse complement strand
GCTGTTCCAACGGAGGCAGGTGTGTCAGCCCAAAGTTCATCATCGCCAGCACGTACGCAAGTGGTCAAAGCACTGCAACGTATGAAGATCGTCCCGACTATCTGCCCGTTGGCGGCGTCATAAATCAAATACGCTGCTCCGCCTCCGGTGCACTGCCCGCGAACGCCTCCTGCACGTTCAACGGCACAACCATCGCGCACAACGCAAGAGCGGATGCGTACCAATCGTCCTCGGTGCCGCTCGGAGGAACGGCGTGCGTATCGGAAAAACGCGTCTGTACCAATGGCACGCTCTCCGGCACGTACCAATTCAGCACCTGTGCACCGGCGTGGAGCGCGGGGCAGTCAAT
>MFKY01000022.1 GCA_001781175.1 Candidatus Kaiserbacteria bacterium RIFCSPHIGHO2_01_FULL_55_37 | reverse complement strand
CGCATGGTACAAACTTCCTTTCGGACCCGTTGCGATGACCGTGAGCGCATTGGGAAATCCGTTGGCTACGGAATCCGTACACTCAAGCGGGTCTACCGCAATGTCTACGACAGGCTCTTTGCCCGTGCCCAACTTTTCTCCGATGTAGAGTTCGTGCGATTCGTCTTTCGCACCTTCGCCGATGACTATCTCACCGGAGAAATCTATCGTGTTGAACTGCGCGCGCATCGCGTCGACGGCGGCTTTGTCGGCGAGCTTGGCCTCACCCTTCCCTATCCACTTCGCCGCCGCGATTGCTGCAACTTCGGTGACACGGACAAACTCGAGTGCAAGGTTGTCGAAAGAGGAGCCGCCGTTGGATTTCATGTGCCATCAGGGTACCCCGCCAAAAGGCAGCGTCAAGGGGATAACGCGAGCAGGTGCTAGGTTATAGGTTTTAGGTTCTAGAGAATCCAGAGAAACGGATTTGTCTGACACCTGAAACCTAACCCCTGGAACCTATTTGATATTCACTATCTTGTACTTCTGAGCGCCTTTTGGTGTATCGAACGAGAAGAGGTCGCCGCGTTTTTTTTCCATCAGAGCCGATCCAAGCGGCGAGAGGTGCGATATCTTGTGTTCCTGCATATTGGCCTCGGCGGAACCGACGATTTCATAGGTATGCTCCTCCTTTTCGCCCTGCTTCTGTATCGTAACGACGCTGCCGAGCGAGACGGCGTTGCCCTTGGGGTGCTCGATGATGCGGGCATGGCTCAACTGCTCCTCAATGACGCGGATGCGGTCCTCGGTCGCCGCCTGCAGATTGCGCGCTTCCTCATACTCGGCGTTCTCGGAGAGGTCTCCCAACGAGCGGGCATACTCCAGCTGCTCCGCGATTTCACGGCGGCGGACGGTCTTCATGTGCTCGAGCTCGGTCGTGAGCTCGTCAAATTTCTCCTTGCTCAGGTAATTGGTGTCGTCATTCATAGTGCGCAGCATTATACAGTATTTCGTCACCGCAACAACTGTTCATTTGAGATATTCGGGATGCGCGGCCACGAGCCACTCGAAGAACGCGCGTACGCCGTGGCCGGCGCCTACCGAGTCCGCAGAGGGTGCCTTTTCAAACACGACGGCAAAAGCGTAGCGGGGATTTTCCACCGGCCAGAATCCGACGTTCCAGGAATTCACCCATTCATTACGGACGCCCAGCTGCGCCGTACCCGACTTTCCCGCGAGCTCAATGCCGGGTATCTGATAGAGGTTCAACGTCGCGTCCTTTCGCGTCGAGGTAACGGCGAGACGCATACCCTCCCGCACTATCTGCAGGTACTCGTCGGGGACGCCGACGGGTGTCGATTCCGGCGTAGAACTCGCGGTAAGACTCGGGGTAAGGAGATTCCCGCCGTTTGCGATGGCCGCGACAAAGCGCACCGCCTGGACGGGCGTTATCTGGAATCCGTACTGACCGATAGAGGTGTGATAGGTGTCCCCGGTACGCCACGTC
Source organism: Candidatus Kaiserbacteria bacterium RIFCSPHIGHO2_01_FULL_55_37 (assembly GCA_001781175.1). Classification (GTDB taxonomy): domain Bacteria; phylum Patescibacteriota; class Minisyncoccia; order Phycocordibacterales; family UBA2100; genus UBA10103. The sequence continues at coordinate 14,502 of MFKY01000022.1, read as the reverse complement.
GGATCACCTGGGAATACCTTCACCTTCCAGGCGGGTGTGGGGATGACTCCCGCAGCCTCCCCCGGCAATATTAATCCGGTCGTCGAGCCGATACCGAATTTGCGGGCGTACTCGTCGAGCTTCGAGATCCCGAGTCCTTTTTGGTCGCCGTATCCGCCGCCGACCGTGTAGAAATATTCGTCCGATGAGACCGCAATCGCCTCCCGCATGTTAATCCAGCCGTGAGTGGTCCAGTCCTTGAAGATAGAGGGATGCTCGGGGTCGTACGGGTTCGGAAGCACGAGCGCGCCTTTCGAAAGTATCTTTTTTTCCGGCGATATTAACTTTTCGTTGAGAGCAGCGGCCGCGAATATCAATTTCATAATAGAGCCGGGCGCGTACTGTCCTCCCGTTGCGCGGTCCAGCATCGGCGTAAGCGGGTCGCTGAGAGTCGCGCGCACCACCGGTCCGTTCCCCTCGTTGAACGCACGGTTGTCGTATTCCGGGAAACTTGTGAGCGCGAGCAGCTCGCCCGTGCGTACGTCCATTATGACCGCCGCACCCCCCTGGTACTTTTGCGCCTTCGCCTTCGCCGCAAGTATTCTATACAGCGCACCCTGTACATCAGCGTCTATCGAAAGCTTGAGGTCGATGCCGTGCCTCGGCGGGTCGATGATGTTCTCTCTTTGCACGCGCATTCGCGCGTCGGTCTCCACCATTGAGCTCCCGTTGATGCCTCTCAGAGTGTCATTGAACGCGAGCTCGGCCCCGGACTTCCCCACAAACTCTTCGCGCCACCAATTTCCCTTGGAATCCGCTTTCGGGTATTGGATGAATCCGAGAATGTGCGAGAAGCCGGGCTGGGCAGTGTATTTCCGGAGTGCATACGGACTTGTACTCGCCCCGCCGAAGGCGGGGCTCGCAATGCCCTCACCCGGTATTTCGTTCCACGCGAGTTCCACATCATTTCTGTCAAGGATAAGACCGCGCGTCGCAAAGACGACCGTGCGGTCGAGCGTGTTGTTGCGGGAAATATCGGCGTATGTAGACCCGTCAACGACCTCTAGACTGAACGCGCGGACGGTGAACGCGAGCGCTACCAGGACGAACACGAGGCCTACTGCGAGAACCGCACGATTCGAGAGTGCGGCGACGACCCGGCCCTCGAATTGCAGCGCGTCGTGTCCCGGCAAATTCGAAGAGTCGAGAAATATCTCGTCGGGAGCGATTTCGTTATGTGCTTTGTTGCGCCGGAAGAATGCCATCGGCCCACTATAGCAAAATTACGGGCGGAGAAACTGACTGCGGAGCGGCGCGCATATCCACACGAGTACGATGCCCGCGATAAGGAATACGGGTATCTCAAACCCTCCGCCCGGAAGCCAGAGGAAATCCATGAGAAGACCGATGAAAGGCACCTCCCACGCGGGATAGCGTAGCGAGAGAACAATCATGCAAATGAGCGGAACCCACCAGGGCGCGAAAAAAACACTGAAGAATCCTATAAGGGCCACGAGGACCCGTATGTTAGTTCCTGACAGGGAGAATATAGACATACTTAAGCGAGCCGAGGTTGACCGGGAGCACGATAAAGACGTCCTGCGACGCGCTGGCGGAACTCGATGCAATGCTCCCGACGATGCCGATGGCACGTTGTCCCAGTTCCGGCGCAGTGACCGGCTGGTTGATGGTGAAGGAAAGCGCCCGGGGCACTTTTGCGCGCGCGTTGCCGCCACCCGAGCCCACAGCGGAGATTGGAGCGCCGCCGACTACGGCTTCGACCGTGGAGCCCGGCGCGAATATTTCCGAGACGACGGCCGTATGTGCTCCGGTATCGGTCACTTTGCCCACGACGAATCCGCCGCCTGTCAGTACCAAGCTTCCGCGAACGATGCCGTCTGCGGCGCCCGCCCCGATGAGGAAGGTGCCGTAGGGCGACGTGCGGACAGAAGATACAACGGGCGCCGTCACTCCCTGCGCGGAGAGCGGAAAGTTGTCCACGAGGCGCACCAATGCGCGAAGCTGTTCGTTCTCCTCGCGCAGCGCTTCGTAGCCGCCGGCACGCTCTTCGAATTGCGCGAGTTTTTCGGCGAGAGAGCGATTTTGCGCTTCGAGGGATGTCCGTGTGGAGAATATACCGCTGCCGGTAATGCCCGCGCCTACACGTCCCGACCATTGTGAAATGACGACGGTTGTGCTGCGCAGTGTATGGCGCAAAAACCCGCCTGTGAGAATATCGAGAATGAACAAAAAAATGACGAGTGCCGTAGCGGCAAGAACGCGCCCGTTGCGGCTCTTATTCTGTCGGTACGAGTTCATCATCGCTCTTTAGAAGCGCCTCGCGATAGGCGTCCAGATCATCCAATACAACTGAAGTGCCCCGGACGACCGCAGTGAGTGGGTCGGGTGCGACGATAACGGCGACACCGAGGGCATTGGTGAGGAATTCCGGAAGGCCGCGTATCAGCGCTCCGCCTCCGGCGAGATATATCCCGCGCTGCATGACGTCGGAAATGATTTCAGGCTGCGTCGTTTCCAATACTCCCTTTATAGATTCGATGAGTTCCTCTATCGAGTGCCCTATCGCATTGCGGATATCCTGGTCCGTAACACGCATCTCGCGCGGAAGCCCCGTGACGAGGTCGCGGCCGCGCACCAATGCTTCAAGCGGCATTCTCCCGGGAGCAATGGATGCGATGGCAATCTTCGTCTCTTCGGCGCTTTTATCGCCGATGAGCATTTTGAATTCGTTGCGCACGTGTCCCACGATGTCCGCATTAAATTTGTCGCCCGCGATGCGTACATTGCTCGCATTCACAAGACCGCCGAGCGCGATGATGCCGATGTCGGTCGTGCCTCCGCCGATATCAACGATCATGTTGCCCCGCGGTTCATGGACCGGCAATTCGATACCTATCGCCGCCGCCATTGGCTCCTCGATGATGTGCACCTCGCGCGCTCCTGCTGCGCGCGCGGCGTCGCGTACCGCCCGCACTTCGACGGATGTGATTCCCGAAGGTACGCCGACGACAACGCGCGGACCCAAAAGCTTCGTGTGTCCGGCCTGCGCTTTGCCTATCAGGTAGGCGAGCATTTCGGATGTCACTTCGAAATCGGATATGACGCCGTCGATGACTGGCTGCACCGCTTGAATGTGCGGAGGAGTGCGACCGAGCATTTCCTTGGCCTGCGCGCCCACGGCGACCACCTGCCCGGTTTTCGTGTTCATCGCGACTATCGACGGCTCGTTGATGACGATGCCGCGGCCCTTCACATAGACGAGCGTGTTGGCGGTACCGAGGTCGATGCCGATGTCGTTCGAGAAAAGCCCCAAAATGCGGTCTTTGTATCGACGGAGTCTTTCCATGATGCCGGTCATATCAGCTCTTCAATCGCTCGATGATATCGCTGTCAGGCACGATTGACGTCCCGCCGTTGACGCGGCTCGAGATCTCGACACCACCCTCGGCCATCGTCTTTTCCGACACGACGAGACGCATCGGGATGCCGATAAGGTCCGCGTCGGCAAATTTCTCACCCGCACGGACATCACGGTCATCATAGAGCGCCTCGACACCGTTCTCTTTGAGGAGCTCGTAGAGGCGGTCGGCCTCTCCGACAACATCGGCGTTACCGCTTGAGACGCTTATCAAATGTACCGGGAACGGCGCGACTTCCTTGGGCCACACGATTCCCTTTTCGTCAGAAAGCACTTCAACTATGGTTCCCATCAAGCGTCCCGGACCGATACCGTATGAGCCCATGATGACCGGCTGCTCAGTCCCCTCGTCGTCTTTGTACGTGAGCCCGAGCGCGTCGGAAAAGCGCGTGCCGAGCGGAAAGATATTCCCGACCTCGATGGCTTTCACTTCTTCAAGTTCGCCCTTCGCGATACCCAGGTCCGCGAGAACTTCGTCGGTATTCACCTCTTTGTTGACCGCGATGCCTTTTCCGCGGTGTAAGTGGACGGTATCCTCCCCCGCATCGCATACCGTCTGGAATTCGTCGCTGAACTTGGAGAACGAGCCGCCGGAGGCGAAAGTGCGGAACGTCTTCTCGCCGATGCCGGCACGTTTGAATATCTTCATATATGCCGCCGCGCATTGCTCATAAAATGCCCGGAATTCTTCCTCACTTCTGCTGAACGAATACAGGTCTTTCATCACGAATTCGCGCGTGCGCATGATGCCGCTCTTCGCACGCATTTCATTACGGAATTTTGTCTGGAATTGATACACATATTTCGGCAGGTCTTTGTAGGAAGAAATATACTCCGCCATGAGCGCGGTCAGCGGCTCTTCATGCGTCGTCGCGAGCCCGAGCTCTCCACCGCTTTTTAATTCCGTCTTGAACCACACGTCAATGGAATCGTCGCGCCACCGGTCGGATTTCTTCCAGAGTGCGGGCGATTGGAGCGCGGTCATTGTGATTTCCTGCCCGCCTATCGCGTTCATTTCTTCACGGATGATATTCTCGATGTTCTTGAATACGCGGATACCGAGCGGCAAATATGAATACGCGCCGGCCATCTCTTTGTGGATGAATCCGCCGCGTATGAGAAGCTGAGCGTTCCTTGCGACCTCATCTTTCGGCGCGAGTTTGCGGGTCTTGGTGAAGAGCTGTGATTGGCGCATGTGAAGCGCATTGTACGCGGGAGAGCGCAAAATACAAAAGTTGACAGACGCTGAGGTTGTTCTAAAGTGTTCCCTTCGTCAACGAACCGGAGGAATTGGTCATGACGAGTGTTCCCTTCGACGGTTGGCCCGGTGACATAGGGTCACCGACAATCGAAGATCTGTACGCGATGTGTCGCGCCGACTATAAGCGGCTGGACAACGAGTGGCACGATTTGGCCGGACAGGTTCTGCGGGGCGGCGGCGTAGATGCCACTGCGTGGCGTTTTCGCTCGGATGACCCGCATGTCGTGGACCGCCAAATGGCGTGGCTCACCTATATCATCGCCGCCGCAGCGCAAAAGCCCGGCCCAGCCAAAACAGCTGAGCTGGAATCAGTCGCGGCGTGGATGTTGCACACGATGCTCGGGCGCATGCCGAAATACGTTGCGCCGGCCAAAGAATAGGGGGTAACATCCCATGCGAAGAATCGTGAGAGCCCCGGCTATGTGCAGAGCCGGGGTTTTTCTTTTTATGCAAATAGCCGCGTGATGTCGTTGTACGTTACGACAATCATGAGAAGTACTATAAGGGCGACACCGAGCGCGTTCAGTGCCTGTATCGCGAGCTTTGGGGCGTCGCGGCGCATGACGGCCTCAATGGCGAGAACGAACAACCGGCCGCCGTCGAGCGCCGGTATCGGTATGAGATTGATGATGGCAAGATTGATGGAGATGAGTGCGGCGAACATGAGGACCGCACCGAGGCCGTTTTGCGATGCATCACCCACGTACCCCACGATGCCGACGGGCCCTACAATGGACGAAAGGTCGGGGGCTCCGTGAATCGCGCCTTGCAATAGCGTCCACAGGTCACGCGCAATCATTCTGAATGCACCGAGCGTCTGATGGAACGCGTCCACCAAAGCGACGCTCCATGGTTCCTGCTCCATCGCTATAAGTACGAGCGCTACGCCGAGCGCGGGCTGCCCCGCGGCCTTCGGTAGCACGGCGTTAGCAGGCGTCATCGTTACGGTGGATTTCGTTCCCGCATGAATGTACGAAATGTCGACGGGCTTTCCGGCCCGCGCCCGCACGAAATCAACCACACCTTGCGCCGTAAGCTCCCCGACTATCGCGCCTTTTTCATCACTGACACCCGTTATCTCATCCCCCGGTTTGATGCCGACGATGCTCGCGGGTGAGCCCGGCACCACATCGGCAACGATAAGCCGAGCGTCCTGTCCCGGGTTTGCACTATCGACTGCCTTGGGCACACCGAGGTGCAACGCAGATGCAAAGAGTAGGTACGCGACAAGCACATTCGCAGTCACTCCTGCGACGAGCACGATGGCCTGTTTCCAGCGGGGTGCGTCCACGAAGCTCCCGCGGCCGTGCTGCGTTTCCCCTGCATCCCCGAAGAGCCGCACGAACCCCCCGAACGGTATCCAGTTGAGCGTGTACTCCGTATCCCCTATTTTTCCGAAACGGAAAGCGCGCGGCGGGTAGCCGACGCCGAATTCTTCAACCCGTACACCGAAAATCTTGGCGGCAAAAAAATGCCCGAGCTCATGAGCGACGATGAGGAGAACGAGGATGGCAATGACCAATAGAGCCGTGACCATGGCAGCTACGAGCTCATCTCGTTCTCCTTTTTCTCAAATGCCGTCTCTAATTCTGTATTAGCTGCATCCACTTTCTTTTGGAGCTCTTCCTTGAGGCTGAATTTGTCGTCTTCGGTGAGCGTCCCCTCTTTTTCTTTCTCTTGGATATCCTTCCACGTCTCATCGCGCGCGATGCGCACCGTCGTGCGCGCTTCTTCGAGCTTTGCTTTGGCAAGCTTCACGAGCTGCTCGCGGCGCTCCGAGGAAAGTTCCGGGAACGAGACACGGATGTTCGTACCGTCGGAAGTGGTGCCGACGCCGAGATTGGCTGCGGTAATGGCGCGTTCGATATCTTTGATGAGCCCGGCGTCGTACGCCGAGACGCGCAAGGTCCGCGCATCTTCCACGCCGACGTTGCCCACTTGCTTGAGCGGCGTCACTGAGCCGTATGCGGAGACCATGATGCCGTCGAGGATTGCGGGCGCCGCACGGCCTGTGCGCAAGCCTCCGTACTCTCTGCCCAGCCACTCCCGCGCGCCGGCCGCCTTACCGTCAAAAATCTTAAAGTCGTAATTCATGTGATTTTAGGAAATTACCAAGTTTCGAATCTGCTGATTCGCATGTCGCGTACCCGATTCTGCAGAATCGTATCGCGTACTGTCCATTATAACGCGATTAACGCGACGTCTTCATTGTACTATATTTTCGGGGCGAGTAGAGCGACCTGTTCAAGAAGCGGCTTTACCAACGCACCCTTGTCACCAATATATTTACGCGCCCGATATATTGCATGAAGTCCTTCCGGGTCTTTTCTCAGCTCGCGCTCTACCGACGAAAGAAACGAGAGAATGACACTCATGTCGCGTTTATCGTCCTCGTCTTTTTCCAAAAGCGGCTTGAGCATGTCAAGACGTTTTTGCGGCGCTGCAGCAAGAAATGCTTTTGCGTCCACCGTGTGTTCGGTCTCCTCCACGCGGTCGAGTACAAGGGTTTGGGCGCGACTGCGGAGCGTTTGCAGCAACATTTGGGGCGACGGCACAATGAAGAAGAACGCCGCGTCCGCTGACGGCTCTTCTATAGTCTTCAACAGCGCGTTCTGCGCTTCATTCGTCATACCCGGGGTCGCAATAATGAACGTACGATTGCCGCCGGCAATAGCCTTTGAATTCGCCCGCTCACGCAGCTCGCGCGCCTCGTCAATGCCGAATCTGGAATACTCACGGATATAGATGTCGGGGTTCCCCTGCGTCCCGATACCCTCACTCCCGAGTATCGCCAGTATTTGCGGTATCACTTCCGCATTGCCCGCCACCAAATGCGTATTCCCCACGAGATGTGTTGACATCCGGACAGTATAGCAATTTGCAATGCCCTGCCCCCTAGTCAACTCAGTGAGTGAAAAACTATTGTGCACATGTTGCGATTGTGAGAGTTGTACTATGGGGTATACTCCCGCGCATGAAACCGCACGACCCGATACAAAAGACCGCGCTCACCGTCACCAGGTGGGTCGGCTCGCCCGCATCCATCATCGTCCACACCGTCCTTTTCGCGGGAAGTTTCTTTGCGGTCTTCACGGGATGGCTCCACTTCGACCGCATGCTTCTCATCCTTACGACGATAGTTTCTCTCGAGGCGATATACCTTGCCATCTTCATACAGATGACCATCAACTTCACGACGCAGGAATTGGCCGAGGTGAGCGAAGACATCGAAGAAATGCAGGAGGACATCGGCGAGATTGCGGAGGACGTGGATGAATTGCAGGAAGATGTGGAGGAAATCAGCGAAGACGTCGAAGAGATAACTGAAGATGAGGCTGAGGATGAGGCCGCGGAAGAAGCACGCAAGAATGAACAAAAGAAGACACTCGTTGAGATTCAATCCGACCTGCGGAAATTAATGCGGGATATAGAAAAGCTTCAACAGCCGAAGCAGTAAGGTACCTGCTACTTGATGCTTATCTCTTAGAGATTATCGCTTTTTTGTATGCGTCCAAGTGTTTCAACGCCTCTCCGGTCCCCTTCGCTACACAGTAGGGCGCGTCTTTGGCGACGCGGGCTTTCACGCCTGTGCGGCGGAAGACGAGCTCAGGCAGATTGCGCAAGAGGCTGCTGCCGCCCGTCATGATGATGCCGTTGTCTATAATATCGGCGGCCAATTCCGGCGGCGTCTCCTGAAGCACATCTTTCATAGCATTTATCATCGTGCGCAATTCTTTGCCTATCGCACGCACGACTTCGTTGGTACCCACTTCTATAGAACGCGGCAACCCGGTGAGATGGTCGCGGCCTTTCACCATCATCGTGAGCTCATCGTCGAGCGGTACGGCCGAGCCAATCTGTATTTTCACTTCCTCAGCCATTTTGTCGCCAATACCGAGATTGGAAGTTTTTTTGATGTAATCGGCTATCGCATGGTCAATGGCATTGCCCGCGCATTTGACCGACGTGGAGGCGACGATGCCGCCGAGCGAGATGACTGCAACGTCCGTCGTGCCGCCGCCGATATCAACGACCATATGCCCGCGCGCCTCGTGTATCGGGATGCCCGCGCCTATTGCTGCGAGTATCGGCTCCTTGACCACGTACGCTTCGCGTGCGCCCGCTTTCGTCGCCGCTTCGACGACCGCCCTGCGTTCGGTCGAAGTGACGCCGGCCGGTACGCTTATCATCACTTCCGGTTTGAAGAGGTTCCACTTGCCGAGAGATTTCCGGATGTAATAGCGCAGCATGGCTTCGGTCACACGGTAATCCGCGATAACGCCGTCTTTCATTGGACGGTATGCGATTATTTCGCCCGGTGTGCGGCCCACCATTTCTTTTGCATTGTTTCCGACGGCCAGTATTTTGTTGTCTCGCACCGAGACGGCGACGACGGAAGGCTCATTCAAGACGATTCCCCTGCCCGGCACAAAGACGAGCACCGTCGTCGTGCCGAGATCAATACCGAGTTTCGGGTAAAAAGAGAATGCCATACAGAGGATGCATTGTATTCGCTTTTATCCGAATAACAAACTATCGCCTAGCCCTGGGCGTCATACCGTTTCTTGAAAACTTTTCTGTTGGCAATCGCCTCGGGAGTGTGATTTTTGGGATTGACTTCCCACCAGAATTTCTTTGAGAAGTTCTGTGCATCGTCACAAACCTTTTTCAGATAATAGAGGTCCTTGGTCGGTATTTTCTCAAGCGTCTTTGCCATGCGCCCGAGGGTAATCTTCCCGAATCCGTCACGCTCGCGGTCCCGGTTGAGTTTCTGACAAAAGTATTCCATGAGTTCACCGCGCTCCGTGACATGCGCATCTTTTATCGAACGTTTGAGATGGGATGCGATATGCTTCATAGCGTTATTGTACACTTTCCGATATAGTTTTCCTGATGAGGACAATTTTGCCCGCAGATAATAACCCCGCCCTGCGGGAGGTCGCGCGTGAGATACCGGTTGCCGACATCACAGGCGCACCCGTCAAGAAACTCATCGCACAGATGAAGGCGCTTCTCTCTAAAGAGGAGTACGGGGTGGCGCTCGCGGCGTCCCAGGTCGGAGAACCTGTGCGTCTTTTTATAGTCTCCGGCCGTGCTCTCGCGCGCAACTCCCGCAATGCCCCGGACGAGCCGGAGAAGAAGATTGAACGGCCCGCGATTCCGGACCAGGTGTACATCAACCCCGTGCTTCTCAAAATATCGCGGACCAAGAAGGAGAAGCATGAGGGTTGTCTTTCCATCCGCGGCAAATGGGGTATCGTCCCGCGTGCGGAAAAGGTCATGCTGAAGGCGTACAATGAGAACGGCGAGCAATTCACACGCGGAGCGTCGGGATTTTTGGCGCATGTGTTCCAGCATGAGATGGACCATCTCGACGGCATTCTTTATACCGACAAGGCAACAAACGTGTATGACGAAAAACCTGAAGAACATGAGTGACGTCCGTTTTGTGTTTTTCGGTACACCCGCACGTGCGTGCGACTTTCTCAATGTGCTGGAAACAAACGGACTCGTCCCGTCGCTCGTCGTCACGACGCCGGATACGGTGCGCGGGCGCGGAATGGAAGTTTCCGCTCCACCGGTAAAGGACTGGGCACAGACACGCGGGATTTCCGTGATACAGCCGGAAGAATTCGGTGAGAAGGAAGCCGAAGCGCTTCGCGCCGCTGCGGCCGACGTGTTCGTCGTCATTTACTACGGCAAGGTGCTGCCGCGCGAAGTACTTGATATCCCCAAACACGGCGTTTTGAATATTCACTTCTCTTTGCTCCCGCGGTGGCGTGGCACCTCACCCGTACGCGCGGCTATCGCCAACAACGACAAGGAAGTCGGCACATCAATCATGCTTCTCGACGAAAAAATCGACCACGGCCCGCTCATCGCGCAAAAGCGCATCGCACTACCGCAATGCCCGCCCAAAGCGAGCGAGCTTGAGGATAGAGCGACGGAAGTGAGCGCCAATCTGCTTATCGAGATACTACCGAGTTGGCTCGCAGGTGATATCGAGGCGCGCCCTCAAAATCATGACGTCGCCACGACGTGCCCGAAATACACCAAAGAAGACGGCCGCCTCGACCTCAGTGCGGACGCATATGAAAACCTCACCAAGATACAGGCGTTTGATACAACCGTCGGCACGCATGCATTTTTCGAACGCTCGGGCAAGAAAATCCGCGTCGGTATCATTGATGCGCATATTGAGGGCACCAAACTCATTCTCGACACGGTCAAACCCGAAGGCAAGAAGGAGATGGCGTATGAAGAGTTTTTACGGTCTGGTGCGCGGCCTACCTAGTTTTTTATCTTGGCCCGCACGTGCTCGTGCGTGCCTGACCCGCCTCATATCGGCAGTAGCCGACATTCGGCCCCTACGGGCGCTCTCTTCGAGCGGGGTCACTTGACCTTTGGACCAATTCCGTCCATTGTGGCCCCGTGATGCCGGCATCAGACCGTATAGCGTAGCCGGCAATTTACAGCAGAGGTCCTAACCCTCGCTCCCGCCGAGATAGTGGTGTGTTTGCAGAGCATGACCGCCACCAACATGCAACGCAGACATGGCCTGCTCGGCGGGCCTTTCTTTTATATTGCCATTTGGCTTGTTGTTGCGGGAGCCGTCGGTGCCGTTTCAGTCGTTGTGGCCGCACTGTTTGGTGCGGATGTGGTAGAAGTTGCTGTGGTGTCTGAGACGACAAGCGTAGAGGAGGCTACAACGAACGGAACTTGGCGAGAATAAGTGCGATCTGCGGCCTCGGGGCCGAAGCCTACTGTGTAGATCGTGTCTTTGTCTTCGTAGGTTATTTGGTAGCCAAAACCTTCCGGACTTTCATACACATCCACGCGAGCGCCTGCGGGAATACCTGCGCCAAGTTTTTCGGCGACGGTGCCGCTCTCGTAGTCGGGTAAATCACCGCTTGGAAGTACCTGAAGATACTTACCATTCTTTTCGAAATATGCATCTTGCAAGGCCGAAATGGATTGAACTGTTGCGGACGCAGGAACGAGACTCGTGGCCGCACCTTCAACCATCCCTTCGGATTCCGAGGTCGATTCGTCTACAGGAGCTGCGGTATCTGGCGTAGTTTCGGTCGGAGGTGTTGAGGTCGCGTTTTCGATGGCGGGAGTGCTCGATGCAGAGTCAGTTGTCGTCGAAGTCGCTTCGGTGGTCGTAGCGACTTCCTGGGGCGTCGTACTCGCAATATCAACCTGAGCAAGTGCTGTCATCGCAAACGCAGAAACTGCTAGGACAACAGATCCAACGATCACTCCTTTGTTCATCTTGTTAATCATATCAGGTTTGTGCGGCAGCTCTTGTACAGCACATAAACGATTCGTTCGAGGCTATCGCTATACCAAGGAAAAGAAGCTTGTGAAGAACGGTCTGATATACCATCGCGTCTCATACATCTGTGCACGGAGGATCCGACAGATCATCCATTCCAAGAAAACGGAGATGGTCCGATGTTCGAATCCACAAATTTACACACATCTTCTAGAGGCCAGAGTATTATCGACGGTAGAAGAAATTATGGTCAATGAGGACAAGCTCAAGACACATCTCATTGGATACAAAGCGAACAACGTCGGAGTAAAACGGAAAACTGAGAACGCATTACGAGATATAGAACAGGAAATCTCAGAACTTGCCCGTGAGAAGAAGGATGTTCTTGAGCAATACGCTAAAGGGTTACTCAAGCGCGATATCTACGGTAAAAAGTGTGACGAGTATGATCAAAAAATCGATGCTGAAAAATCAGAGAGAAACAAGCTTTTATCGACAGTACCGGCACTTCACAAAAAGAGTGTCATCGACGAGAGCGTAGGAAAATACTGCGGCTCACTAAAGAACAGACTCGAAAAATGCGCTGACTTCAACGCGAGGAGACAACTGCTATTGGACTATCTTTACAAGATAACCTTTGCTCGCGGCAGAGTGGAACTCCACGGCTCGATTCCTATGCACCTCGACGCTTACTTGGATCCAGAGCAAACATCCGAAGCAAAGGAAACAAAGTTTGTTATAGCAAGTAAGATAAAGTGAGTCTGACTTCTAGGCTGTGTCGCAACTTTTATGAATCATGTGGAATTCTCGACTCCGCAATTCTTAGTAATTAGCGATCCATCTTTGAATTCAAAACCAATTCCTGCTTCTGTTTGTATACCTCCAGCAAGGTAAAGTAATTTTACGGTGTTATCTTCCTGTCTTTCAGAAGCGGGCTTACCCATTATTTTGATCACTTCATCATATGTCATCCCGATCTGTACTAAATCGCAATTCTTGTACACTTGCCGGTTGGGTTTCGGGAAAAAGAAGGGCTCCATTACAAATACTAAAATTACAAGTAATAGCAGAACTAAACCAGTAATAAGAAATACTTTTTTCATATTCTACATTAAAATTATCTATTTTTTTAATGAACTTAGCGCATTTGATATTTTAGTAAGAACTCCTTGGAGTGCTCGCAGTGCACCTTGAAACGCTGCCGAACTTGCCTGACTTCCTTGCTGCCCACCATAACTACTCACTGCACTGTAGCCTGTTGGAACAGCCTGACCCGTTGTTTTTAAATAATTGCTGGGGATAGGCTGACCATATCCTGGGTCTATCCCTTTTGCATTACCGTTCCAAGGAAGCTGTGCTCCAGAATTTACAATAAGACCACTTACAAAATTATTCGAATTATAACCTTTCCGTGCAAATGGATCGTACTGAGCATCCTCTCCATAAGCATTATACTGGCCCATAATGCTGTTGACAAATTGCGTGTCAGTAGTACCGTCGGGTGTTTGTACTTCGGCTCGCTGCTTCATATAGCCTACCTCTGGAGAAACTGAGTATTCATAATCAACCACATTACGATCAGACTGCGCATCTATCCCCTTGATTAACGTCGATCCAGTCTGTGAGTCCGCATAAGCACCAACGGTCCAATTGCTTGGCATGCCACTAAAGTCTCCAGGATTATCTGGCGTTATCGATAGGAAAACGTGAGTGCCAAGCGAATTTGCCTCGATTGCTTTTGAATATATTTCTACTTTTTCACCAGTTGGATCGAAGAGAATGAGAGGATTATTTCGTGCGTATGAATACCCATTCAATTGCTGTGGATCAAGTAAAAATTGTCTTGGATTGTCTCTACTTGCAGGATCCATTGAAACCCATTTGCCGATATTTTGGTTATAGTATCTCGCTCCCGCGTATGTGAGATCCGTTTCTCTATCAAACTCATGGCCCGTAAATTTGTGCTTTTCGTCTGCATCGGCAGAGTCGTCAATTCTTAGTTCCCCGAACGGATAATAATCGAGCATTGAAACAGCTGCTCCACTTTCATCTGTGACCACATTGGTAGAGCCGAGGTGGTCACCATGAATGTAGCGCGTCGAAGTCGCTTGGCCATTTCCTTCAATACTCGCAACTAACTCTCCACTTGGTAGGAAAATATACGCCGTTGTGGTAGCCCCTTGTGCGTCAAAGTATTTCCCGACGTAAGTCGTGGTCGCTTGACTTCCGACCTTTTTCGTAACCCTGTCGCCTGAGTAGTCATATCCAAACGTAGTAGTGGCGGTACCCGTCGCCACCTGCGTGAGTCTGTCTCTGTAGTTCCACGAGAAGACCTTGCTGCCCGCACTCGTTACATTCCCACTGTTGTCGTAGGTGTACGTGGTGGAAGCAAGATCGGTGACAGCGTGGGGGTTGGCGTAGCCGGTGTTGCCGAAGATATAGCTTCCCACATCCGATTTTCGCGTCAGGTTACCCAGGATGTCGTAGACGTAGTTCTGTGTTGAAGTCGCACTCCCTGCTCCGCCAGAAGCGTATTCGAGGCCA
>MFKY01000021.1 GCA_001781175.1 Candidatus Kaiserbacteria bacterium RIFCSPHIGHO2_01_FULL_55_37 | reverse complement strand
ACTCTGGACTGATACCGCCTTCGGCAATCAGACGCGTCGTTTCGACGATGCGTTCGATGACGGGGTTGTTGATGATGGTTGCGGGACCGGAAACATTTGACTGAACTGTGCCCGGCTCGGCACGAACGGCACTCTTCGTGCCGTTCGTATACGGCGTGATTTCGACCGCGACCACACTTCTCTGTGTGAGCGATTCAGGAAATGCGACTGAATAAACTGCCGAGTCAATCCTTGCGTTGAGTGTGCGCGCGAGTGCGGCGGTAGCGCGCGGCAATAGCGATGCGAAAGAACTAAGCGTTCCATCGGGATTTCCTGCGGCGGCCACCTGCATGAGCGGGCGGTTCGCAAATTTGTTAGGACCGCTCCGCAAAGCGTGATACGAATCAATGACGTAGTCTACGCGGTCGCGGACGGAATCAGCAGCAAATCGCGCATACGACGGGTCGACGACTGCATAGGTACCGAAGATGAGCATCGCGGAAAGCGCGAGCGCGGTGACCTTGTGAAAAAATTCCACCATGGGCGTGAGCACATACGCGGGAACGTGTGCGCCCGCCTGCGTGGGCAATGTCTGAAATGCCGCGTGAGCGAGTCCGCCGGGAGTGTTAAGAAAATTCTTCGCCTGCCCCATCGCGCCGCGAGTCTGCCCCGCGACCGCTGCCGCCATTTTATTTTTTATCTCGTTGGAGCGCGCCGAAATCACGCGGGAGACATCCGGGACCACTGATGCGACCGGCGCGGGGCGGGCGGACGAGACATCGGCCACCTGGCGGGGTACGTTTTCGCCATGGTATTCACGGACGCGCTGACGCGTGAGCTCCTCTCTGTGCTCCCCTTTTGCGTGCTCCTGAGTGACAAGGAAGTTTGTAAGCGAGGCATGGTCGACATACCAATTTTTCCCGATACGGCGGCCGGCTATCCTCCCGTGTCTGCAAAGACGCGCGATGTAATCGCGCGCCAGAGAGGACGACAGAGACGCCTCACTTGCGGAGACGAAACGTTTACCGTCGAAGAAAATTTCATCACTCATGTGTGCGGTCGCCCGATATATCTAGTATTTTACTAGATATCCTGGATATCCTGTGGACATCGGGTGGACAAACATGGGGATAAGCGAACCCTCAAGAGGACTGCAACTTGTGCCCGCGCTACACGCGGACAAGTCGGGAGCCTGCCGAGAGGCACCCGAAGGGCTTGAATGTCGCGAAGCGATATGAGAGGGTTCGTGCCCGCGCCAGTACGGCGCGGGCACGAAAATATTGACGGCCTACCGGACGCGTCACTCTGAGCCCAGATTAGTAGCTTTATGTACCAACGTACCGCGAGTGTTTCGGTACGAAACTATCTTAATCGCCCCTATGACTAACTATATTGGCATTCCGAGATACGTATTTACGAGTCATCTCGGCTTGATTTTTCCAGTGTTGAAGCCCGACTTGGAGCTTGTGCGCAGATATCGAGTGCGAATGCGCGAGACTTCCGCCGGGCGCGAGCAAGCCGCAATCAACCAGGCCCGCGTGCGAAAGGCGCTCACCAGCCCCGCTTGAATACAATCTCCCTGGAGAGAATATTCATAAAGAAATCCCCCGCTTTACGAAGGGCACCTATAGCGGTTGCGGTAAGCTCATTTCTGGAGAGACCGGAGCTCCCGCGGAGAATATTGGTGCCATAAATTGAACTGCCCTTGAGAGTAGCGAAACCAAAAGAAAGTACGACGACAATGGTCAATGCGGCAGCGGCCAACTTCCCAACTGTGCCGTAATACATAGTCTTTCTGGGTGTCCGCACTACCGTGTCTGTGTGTAGAGGAGCTACTCTTCGCACGGCGTTGCTGACAACATCAGGAGTCTTTATTGTTCGAATCGGCACCACATACTCCTGCTCGAAGTCATCTCTCTGCACATCATTCATTTCAGCGTTTTCCGGCACCGGCTTCTGCTCCTGATGTACAGCGATGGGCAAAAGATCGCCCGAGTCTGTTGTGTAGGTCATAAAGGGCCCGGAGCCGCTGTAGGACTCGTCAGGCTCTGCCTTGGGTGACAAAATGTTGTTTCTTGCTATACCAACCGATTGAGCCTGCACCGCTCCTAGAAGGCTGTCCTTCTCCCGCTTATGAGCCAATATGGCATCCCTGTCTACGTACCAGCGGTTGCCTACCTGACGTGAGATAATCGCGCCAGAGCGGGCGAGCTGCCCGACATAGTCCTGATGGTAACCGGTTATCTTGGCTGCACGAGCTGCCGAGACGTGGTCCCTCCCATCGAACGATACCAACGACTCGACGTCTACCGGTTGGACATTCATCGGCTGCTGCGGAACATAGGCGGCGGCATTGTCTTTGTAACCTTGAAGCGACGGCAAGGAGACGTACCAGAGACCTCCGACCCTGCGCGCGTCGATAAGTCCCTTGCGGGCAAGTTGGCCGATGTAGTCCTGAGCATAACCGCATAATTCCGAAGCTCGTCTCGACGATATATACTCTTTACCCTCCAGCAACATGGTATCTGACATACGAGAAGTGTACCTCGAACTGCCGAACGCGCCTTAGAGACATGGGGATATGTCTGTGGATATGACACCGCCCGAAGAGGGCGCCTGTGACACCGCCGCGAGGCGTCCAAAGGATCCGAGTGTCTGCCGACGGCAGATGCGAGGAGTGCCACGCACGAACGAATACGTTCGTGCGTTAGAAAGAGCCTCTCTTTTTCTTCAAAAGTGCGCGGCGCTAGATCCGCGTCTTGAATCCGCATCCGACTTGCCGGAGATCTATCCGAACCGAGTAGAAAAATATAGACTTTTCGGATGTCCGAACACTGTCACTACGCGATTTTTTTACGTATCAGCTCTCGTAAAACGACCGGATTCCCCGCCCCCTTCAGCGCCTTCATGCACTGCCCGACGAGGTGCTCTAGGGCGGCTGCTTTGCCCGCCTTGAAATCGTCGACTACGGCGGAATTTTCTGAAATGACATCCGTCACCACGGCCTCAAAATCGACTCCTGCGCTTACTTGATAGAGATTCCCACTTTTGGCGACTTCTTCGGGATCACGGCCGCTTTTTGTTGTTTCGACCAGCAAATCCTTTGCCGTGCGCGAAGATATCTTTTTGCCCGCCACCATGTCGATGATTTTTATGAAATTCTGCGCCGATATACCTATTTTAGATTGATATCCTGTATCTCGTTCCTCGACATCTCGGATTAATTTCACTAGGTCATTCGCGATGTAATTACTCGCGACAACCACACGCTCCTTGTCCGCCCTAGCCAGCGCTATGACCTCCTCGAAGAATCCGCCGAGTATCGGTTCCTGGACGTAAAGCTGCGCATCGTCACCCTTCACGCCGAGCGCCAGATAACGGTCCCGGCGCTCCCACGGTAGCTCCGGCATATTCACGCGAAGAGATTCCTTGCTCAATTCAGCGACTTCTGAAAGCTTCAGCGACGGAAGATCCGGGTCCGGAAAATAGCGGTAATCCGCGTCTCCCTCCTTGACCCTCTGCGGAAATGTCGCTTGTTTTCCCTCGTCCCATCCGCGAGTCTCTTGCACGACGGGCTCTCCTTTTTCAAGCACAGCTTCTTGCCGCTTTATCTCGTACTCAACAGCGCGCTCCATCGCACGGAACGAGTTGAGATTTTTTATCTCCACCTTCGTTCCAAAAGGCGACTCCTTAGCACTGGAAGGTGTCGCCTTGGGGGCTATGGAAACATTGGCCTCAACGCGCATTTGCCCCTTCTCCATGTTGGCGTCACTGGCGCCGAGCGTACGAAGTAAAAGTTGTAATTCACGGGCAAAATCGCCCGCCTGCTTCGAGCTCTTGATGACAGGCTCGGTCACGAGCTCCATCAGAGGGACTCCGGCGCGATTGTAATCGATGGTCGTGCCTACTCCCTCCGCGTGCATAGAGCTCGCCGTGTCTTCTTCCAGATGCACACGCGTTATCGCAACGTCGTTCAACACCCCGCCGGAGACCAACGGATATTCGTACTGGCTAAGCTGATAGCCCTTGGGCAAGTCGGGATAAAAATAATTCTTACGGTCGAATTCGGTGTAATCTGCAAGGTCCGCGCCCAAGGCAAGGCCAACGCGTAGCACGAGGCGCACCGCTTCCCCGTTGATTACCGGCAGTGTGCCCGGATGAGCCATGCACACGGGACAAATATTTACATTCGGATCCGTCGCATCTGCATCGTTCTTGGAGCAGCAAAACATCTTGGTCTTGGTTTTCAACTCAGCGTGAATTTCCAAGCCTATGGTCGGTTCGTAATTTGTCGTCATACGCAATTTTTAGGCTCGCCTTGCCCCGTAGGCAGCGCGTAGCGCTGTGGTACTGGGGTATATCGCCATATAGGGCTACTCTACCACCTAAAGTCCCCACCCAAAAAAAGCGTATCGCTCAAGCAAAAACCAAAAAGAAGCTCCTGCGGCGGTGTGCCCTTGAGAAGGCCTTGCGCAGCGCGACTGGCGCGAGCAGAGCAAAAATCCAGCAGGATTTTATGTGTGCCTTTCAAAGGGGCACGCCGCTGTGGGAGTCTTCTCGCACAAACACCATCGTCTCGCACAATCGAGAATCCGAGACTATAGAGAGAATAAGCCTATCTCGGCTTCCGAGATTATTTATCGGTGGCAATCTGCCACTCTCCGCTCGCAAGGAGAGGCTCCGCTTTTTTGAACTTCATCTCGCGCCGCTCGGTACCATTGGTGATGACCACCTTGTCGTTTCGGCCATATTCGGTTTTCGCGGAGACCCCTGTCGGAGCGGATATGGTCCGTACCGCCTTGTGGATAACTCCGGCTTCTTCGGAAGCCGGACTCCGACCCACCGGCGTCGGGGTCCCCAGATTCGGCAACACATTCGCAGCTTGCGCGAGGTACGAATTCTCCATTGTTTGGAATAGCTTGAGGCCCTCTTTCTTGTATTCGACAAGTGGGTCACGCTGACCATACGCGCGAAGGTTTACTGAATTGCGGAGATACTCCATCGCTTCCAAATGTTCCACCCAGAGAAAATCGGTAGTCTGCAAAAGGAACCGGCGCACTACTCCGTAGAACGTTTCTCCCAATTCTTTTTTCTTGGACTCTATAACTTCCGCAAATCCTTCGCTCGCTTCCGCCTCGCCCGGCTCGCCCGTGGAGCTACGGCCGAGGGCAATGCGCGCGAGCTCCGTATCTACCGCAGCGTTGTCACCCGTGAGCAGCGTATGCCGACGGGCGTAAATACTTTGGCGCTGAATGTTCAGAACATCGTCGTATGAGAGGACGTGTTTGCGTGCGTCGAAATTGAGTTCCTCGATGCGCGTCTGAGCTTTTTCAAGCGCACGCGTGATCATCGAATTATATATGGGTTCGTCCTCGGGAATCTTGAACGTGCCCATGACGCGCTTGATGACATCGGAAGCGAACACCCGCATGAGCGAATCTTCCAGCGAGACAAAGAACTGCGTCTCCCCCGGGTCTCCTTGCCGACCGCTTCTGCCTCGCAGCTGGTTGTCGATGCGACGAGCTTCGTGCCGTTCTGTTCCCAAGACGAAAAGTCCACCGTTTTTTTTCACCTCTTCGTACGCTTCGTCACTTCCCGGATTCCCTCCGAGCTTGATGTCGACACCGCGGCCCGCCATGTTGGTCGCGATAACGACCCCACCCTTACGGCCCGCCTGTGCGATTATCTCGCCTTCCCGTTCGTGGTTTTTTGCATTCAATATCTCGTGCGGTATCCCCTCCTGCCTGAAGTGTGCCGAAAGCACTTCATTCTTCTCGACGGATACCGTGCCCACGAGTACCGGCTGCCCCTTCTCGTGCAACTCACGCACATGGCGCGCGATGGCCTTGTACTTACCCGACTCGGTCTGGAAGATGAGGTCCTCGTGGTCTTTCCGTGCTGCGGCCTTGTTGGTCGGCACGACGACGGTATTGAGCCCGTAGACCTTGTAGAACTCCTCGGACGAGGTCACGGCGGTACCTGTCATACCCGCCAATTTGCCGTAGAGACGGAAGTAATTTTGGAATGTGATGGAGGCGAACGTCCGGCTTTCGGCCTGCATAGGTACTCCTTCCTTGGACTCGATAGCCTGATGCAAGCCCTCGGACCACCTTCGCCCGGGCTGCAGACGCCCGGTAAATTCGTCGACGATGATTATTTGGCCGTCTTTCACCACGTATTCCTTATCGCGCTCAAAAAGGGCTTTTGCGCGGACGGCGGTCTCGAGGTGATGCACGTATTTGATGCCCGCATCCGTATAAATATTTTCTACGCCGAGCGCCCGCTGCGCCTTCTCGATGCCGCTGTCCGTAAGCGATATCTGCTTATGCTTGCGTTCCACCTCATAATCCTCTTCGGGAATTAGCGAGGCAGCTATCTCCGTAAACCGCCCGTAGAGCGACTCGGCATCCGAGACCGGTGCCGAGATAATGAGAGGGGTGCGCGCCTCGTCGATGAGAATAGAATCAATCTCGTCGACGATTGCAAAATGATATTCACGTTGACGAAGGACCGACGCCTCATATTCCAAGTTGTCGCGCAAATAATCAAATCCGAATTCGTTGTTGGTACCGTACGTAATGTCGGCAGCATACGCCTCACGCCTGGTACACGGGCGGAGAAAATCCTGCATAACCTTGAACGCACCCACCTGGTCACGCGTCACGTCTTCCTCCGCCAGAGCTTCGGCGGATACATGTGCCGGGTCATATATGAATGAAGCTTCGTGATTGATGACGCCTACCGAAAGTCCGAGCGCGTAGTATATCTCGCCCATCCAGACGGCGTCACGGCGCGAGAGGTAGTCGTTGACCGTGACGATATGTACACCTTTCCCCGTAAGGCCGTTCAGGTACGCCGGCAGGGTCGCGACCAGGGTCTTGCCTTCGCCGGTGCGCATCTCGGCGATGTCACCCCGGTGCAGTATCATCCCGCCCAATAGCTGCACGTCAAAATGACGCTGGCCAAGGGTACGCCGGGAAGCCTCTCGCACGGCGGCGAATGCCTCGGGTGCGAGCCCGTCGAGTACTGTTTTTTCCGCGGCTCCGCCGGCAAGGCCCTCCGCCAGTCGCTTCTTAAATTCAACAGTCTTCCCTTTGAGCGCGTCATCCGTGAGCTCTTTCATCTCTGGCTCCAGAGCGTTGGTAGCGGCAACAATAGGCTGAGCCGCCCGCAGAGCCGCGAGGTCCTCATCTCCCAAAATCCGTCTCCAGAATGTCATACCCCGTAGACAATTCGACGTAATCGGGAAATGGCGGCGTAAGACCGGGAGCCCCCGCAGTCAAGATTCGGCAAAAAAGATTGGACGTGAGAATTGTGTTCTGGGGACATTGAGGCATCGTACCTTAAAATGCTCTCCTTTGCGATTCATAAAAGAAAACAACCTCCCGCGAGGGAGGTCGTTTTCGAGGCACTAGCGGGACTTCTTTGCCTTCTTTGCCTTCTTCTTTGCCTTCTTTTTCTTTGCCATATAAATATTGTGCTTGAGTGCTAAGTTCGACCCGCACTTACGCAGTAACGCGAAGATGCGATTACTAATTCATTATTACACTCATGTGCGCAAAATAATTTTTTCATGATGATGAGTGTGGATAACTCAATGCATCGTTAGATAAAAAATAAATCATCAAAAATACAAAATAAAATCCGGTCCCGGGGGTCTCTTGCCAACATCGCCCGCGGTGTTACGCTTGTGAGAGATTGGCCCGTAGAGCGGAGGGCGGCGGCACTCACATAAGACTTTCACTTTGGAGCTCGCACCCGTCCTCCGCTTTGCGGGTCTTTTTGCGTACCGTAAATCAAAACACCCTCCTTGCGGACGGTGCTTTGACGACTTTCAATCAAGAATCCACACTGCACACGAATGTGTGGCACTCACGGAGCAATTTTATCACTGCCCCCGGAAATGGCAACTACTATCGCAGCTGGAGTGTTCCCTGCTTTATTTGCTCGATGAATGGCGCCGCCTGCGCAGCGACCTCCGGAGAGATTTTCGACACCTCGACAAGGACCTCTGTCGCTTTCACACGGTCATTCATTCCATAGTACGCGGCCGCGAGCGTGAAGTACCCCTGCACATCGTCGGGATGTACCGCCACATACGCTTTCCAGATAGCTGCTATCTTGTCGTAGCGTTTGGTTTGCAGATATGCCGACGCGATACGCGGATCCGCGGCCTCACCCGTCGGGATGATGGGCGCGAGCAGCTGGTCGGCCACCGTATCATTTCCCGTACTTATAGAGGCCGCAGCATACATGATGCGGGCCTGCACGTTGGGCGTATACAATTCATATGCTGTCTTGAGGTTCTGCATCATGCCCGCGATATCTCCGCGCGCCTGCGCGTTTTGAGCCATCTCATAGAGGATGGACTGCTTCTTCGGGGAAAGCTCGTGCGCATGTAGAAGTGCGGTGGCA
>MFKY01000020.1 GCA_001781175.1 Candidatus Kaiserbacteria bacterium RIFCSPHIGHO2_01_FULL_55_37 | reverse complement strand
AACGATACCGAGATGTTGGTCGGGGTATTCTGATCCGCACTCAGCGTCCAAGTCGTGCCGGCGTTCGGATCCGTGACCACAACTACCCCATAGTTCGCGGCTGCAGGAATGAAACTGAACGGCGCGTCAGACTTGTCGTCGACGTAGCCCGTGCCATCGCTCTTTTTTGCAGTGATGTAGATCTTATAGACGTTTCCATCCGCAGAAGACACATTGCTTGAGGACGGGTACCAGGTCATTGACTTCTCGTCTGTGACATACGTACTCGAGGGTGCGTCTTTCAATAGCCACGCGTACCACTGGTCATTTTTGTATAGTGCGACGGACGCCGATTGTAGGCCTTTTTCTACCCACTTAATGTTGAACGGTTGGTCGATAGAAAGCTGCTCGCCGCCGTTGGGGCTCGTGACCTGAAGACTCGCCTTCGGCAACACGACGCCTGTCGGGATAAAAGATATTTCATCTCTGATTACCTCTCCAGTTGTCAGTGTGCAGCTAATCGAGATAAACCCTCGCTGGCCGTTGAGACCTGCGGCCCAAATCGGCCAGAATTCTATTCGCGCAGAACCGGTATGCGACCAGTCCCTGTCCTCGAGAACGTCGGCGCCGGCGATGTTGGAAACGAACCGGCACGCTCTGATTGATTGCTGCGCACTCGAGTTCCACACAAGCAAATGTGTGCCGGCATATTCCGCCCCCGCATTTATCGGACCTTGCTGTCCGTCGATGACAAGGTCGACCGCTTCACTGCGAGTGAGCGTGAACGGCGCATTGCTTCTGTCTGTTGCTCCCGTCACATTGTTTACTACGCGGATGTAATAGCTTGTACCCGGTGTGGCAAAATTGTTCCACTGGTCTATCATGCCGCTCCAGTGGATGGACGCGCGTCCGTCTTCAACTACTTTGCCGAGAGTTTCAAAGACTTTCTCTCCATTTTCTTTTTCACCCAAATACCTCTCAAGATACGCCGTCACATCTTTAGAAGGATTTATGTCCGGACCGTATTGATACGGTGCCCACGTAATAGTGTTCTGGCTACCAATCTGCCAGCTCTCGCCGCCGTTGGGGGCAGTGACGGTGATGCTGGTCGGTCGTGTGTCGCCACCGACCGACGTAATCGTAATCGGAACGATAGCGGATTTCGCAAGATTGCGATCGATGGGAGGAGAGCAGTCGTACCCGCCGCATCCGTATGTGTACATCTCAGCAGACAGTCCCCATTCGCCCGGTGGAGTCGGCCACGTGAGCGAGGTATTCGAGCCGAATATCACGTTCGGGACGTTCACGGTGAATTGGCCGGGGCCGACAAATGAGTTCGTTGTGTTTATCGGCCACATCGAAGGAAGCGCGGTCCAGTTGCCGTTCACTTTTTGATACACCATGATATTGCCGTATGCTTTCCGGGATACCGACCCCGTAACGGTGACCGGAATATAGCTGTCCTGCTTGAATACGCTTCCGGCCGCAGGCTGCGTGATACGGACGCTGTTTGCGTCGTTCGTCGTCGGGTTGCCGCTCGAGGTAATGGAGAGCGTTCGTGCGACACTCGGTACTCCCATCTTTATCGCATAGAGCGTCACCGTATGCTGACCCGGGGTGGTAAATCCGTGTGTCGTTTGCGTGCCGCCGCGCACGCATCCTTGTTGCTCACTACAAAGCGGCATCGTCTCGCCGTCGCCGTAGTCGATCTTATATCCGTAGTATGTCCACCGCCCCGGATCGAAGGTGAAATTGAAGGCTGACTCCGTCACCGGTTGTGCGGAGAACGTGAGGCTCGGAAAACCGTTTGTGTCATTCGTTGTATCCGGCACACATCTTGCATTCAGGATTTGGCATCCTCTCTCATTTGTTGTGACAGGACCATATTCGTTGTGCTGACCTGCAGGACATTGCGCCGGCATGTACTGCGGGCAATTCGGCAGCTCGGGCTTCGTCCCTCCCCCGCACACCTGTCCAATCTTGGCACGCGTAAGCGAACCGACGATGCCGAAGGCGGGGAGGCTGTATTGTTTCTGGAACCGGATGACGGCGGCTTCGGTGTTGCGGCCGAAGTAGCCGGTCACGAGACCTTCTTCAGGTAGATCGTAGTAGCCGGCCAGGAACGTCTGCAGGTCGATGACCTGTCCGCCTGTGGTCGCGTCGCGACTTCCCTTCCGCATGGTGATGGAGAGATTGGGGCAGTAATTGCCGACAGTTGTGCCGGTGCCGTAGTCATCGGGTTGGAGAGGAGGAGTGGGGGCGACCGGCTTCGTTTGTCCCTGAAGTGCTGCGATTTGCGCCACGAGGGCCTGTATCTGGGCTTGGAGGTCACTTATCGTGTCGGCCGAGGTGAGGAGAGGAGAAGCGAGTAATGCGAGACCGACACCTGCGAACGCTATTTTTTTAAGCATGAATAGTGACCCCTAAAGATAATGTCTTCATCTTACACCCCTCTTCATACGGCAAAACGAGGCGTGGGGATACGCCGTTTTCGCTGGAAAAATGCCTTTTATTACGAGCGCGTGACCGTTCGGCGGCGTGGCGGATTGAGCCGCATATATATCCGTTTTGCACGTATGCCTTTCGGCCACTCCGGCCAGTGTGACCACGTCGGCTTCTTCGTTTTATCTATAAAGAACCCCCACCTCTTATAGAGAGCGACGGCTTGCTTGTTGTGTGTGTAGAGATTGAGAACGACAGGCTTGCCTGCGGTGAATTTCAGCGCACGCTTCCACAAAAGCCTGCCGATACCGCGTCCCTGCTCTTCGGGCGCAACATAAAAAACCCCTCAGCCCGCACTCTTTTCCTTCCTTTTCGATGGTAATCGACCCGACAAGTTTGCTTTTCTCCACCGCAAGCCATGTCCGTTGATGCGGACTTCTCTTGAGGTTCGACTTCAAATACGCTTGCGTATCATCAGTGGCAAATACCTCTTTGGAAAAGCATTTCTTCGTGAGCCCTATCTTGGGGTTCGGGAATGCGATCTCATACGTCCGCTGAAGAAGACCGGTGTATGCAACAAGGTCGCTTTTTCGAGCGAGTCGAATGTGCATATTCATAGAGGCGAGAACGTCGCACTCAATGCGTTTACGTGTATTCCAAAGGATTGAAGCGTGTTACTCTGACGCGCATATTCCAAACCGGACAAAAGAAGCAAACCTTCTTCATACGCTTCCGGTCGACCTGCCGTGCGCAAATGCGCAAGTGTCTTTCGAGCTCGCGCGAGTGAATTTTCGTACCGAGCGACATTGCCCGATTGGAGCGCGGAAACACACCGCGTGACATCAGCACCGAGATTCGCGAAGTAAAACTTTGCATCGTTCATAGACCGAGGTGGGGCACCAGTTTCGAGACAATTTCCTTGATTTTCCCCCGCAACGCCTCGTCCGCAAGTTCCATCGCTTTATTCCCCTGTGCAGGACGGATATTGATAAGTGAAATATATTCAAGAGCGGAATCACTACGCTCTTTCGGATAGATATTGAAACCCCATACATTTTCCTGCTGCGAGCCATCGGCAATAAGAATGTTGTTGGCATCCATGTGCCAATCGCCACCCAGGGCGACGACGTCGCGCCCTACATCCGCGACGCCTTTCACCAGTGTGCCGTGCCAAGCCTGGGCGAGAGCATCCAATGTTTCTTCCGAAACCGGCTCACGGACGATGAGGATTTCCATACTGCCATCATACCAAACCGCGGAGAGACGGCCGCGGTTGACTACTTCCTCTTCCCTACCCCCGCAAATTCCGCAGGTTAAACCTACGGCTGGGAGGTGGCCTGTTACTTGCGTTTTCCAACCTTCCGGCGGGAAACGATGAATACATTCGAATATTTTTTCGGACGGCGGGTTTTTTGACCTTTGCCGGACGGTTTGCCCCACATAGTCTTCGCGCGGCGTAAACCCCGGCCCTGTTTGCCTTCACCTCCTCCGTGCGGGTGGTCCACCGGGTTCATCGCGGTGCCGCGGACGGTCGGCCGCACCCCTAGCCAGCGGCTGCGGCCTGCTTTGCCGAGATTCACAAGATGATGTTCTTCATTTGATACTTCGCCGACAGACGCCCATGCGGTCGAGATGACACGGCGCACTTCGGTGGATGGCATTTTGAGGTGCGTGTAACCGGCGTCTTGCGCGACTATTTCGCAGTAATTGCCCGCGGAGCGCGCGAGGGTGCCGCCTTCGCCCGGCTTCAATTCAATATTGTAGACAAAGGTACCGACCGGAATGTTGCCGAGAGGCAAACGGTTGCCGAGCGTAACGGGAGCAGTCTCCGAGACGATGAATGAATCGCCGACTTTCACCTTCTGCGGAAGGACGACGTAGCGTTTTTCGCCGTCTGCGTAGACGGCAAGCCCGATGAATGCCGAGCGGAACGGATCATATTCAATAGATGCGACTTTTGCGGGGATATTTTTCTTGTTGAATTTGAAATCGACATCCCGGCGATTCTTCTTGTGCCCGCCGCCCTGGTGCCGGACCGTGATGCGGCCCTGGCTGTTGCGCCCAGCAAAGCTGCGCGCACCCGTCATGAGCGACTTCGTCGGTTTGTGACCTGAAAGCAGCTTCTTGTACTCGATGGAGGTGTGCTGCCGCTGGGATTTTGATGTGGGTTTGTATGTTTTCATATGTTTAGCCGATCGTTATGTTCTCACCCTTTTTAAGATATACGTAGGCCTTCTTGCCGCCTCCGGTCATTCCCACCTTTCCCGTGCGCGCATTGCGGCGGGCCTTCGTCGGTATCGTAACGACGCGCACCGTACGCGGCGTGACCGAGTACAGCGCGCGTACCGCCTGCACCACATCGCGCTTCGTCGCCGCACGGGCAATATCAAATGTGTATACGCCGCCGGCCTGGTGCATGCTCGCCTTCTCCGTAATGCGTGCGTGCCTTAGGATGGTCGAGATGTCGCGACTCATTCCAATTGAAGGCAACATGCTCGCAGGTGCGGCAACGGCCACCCGCTTTTCTTCTGTATTCTTTCCGCCGGAGGCGGATCCGCCTCCGGCGGACTTTTTTGTTTTTGTGAAGAGTCCCATATTATTTTTGCGCTTTGGTTGTTTTCTTCGCGATGCCTGACTGCGCAGACAGGCGGCTTGCAACGATAGCAACGGCGGCCTCAGGATTTTCGATAATGAGGTAGGTACTCCCGAGGACGGCGACAGGATTGAGATTTCGTACGGCAACGGCGGTTACGTTGCCGATATTGCGGAAACTTTTCTGTGTCGCTTCCGTCGGGTCAGAAAACGCAATGAGAGCTGCATTCTTGCGCTTGGTGACGAGCTTCCCGAAGCCGGAAACCTTCGAGAGCATTGCGAGCGCCTTCTGGGCGGTAGCTGTTTTGGGCTCAGAGATACCGAACGAATCGACGAAAATGAGCTCACCATCCTTGAGTTTGCGGGAAAGGGCGATGAAAAGTGCCTTGGCGCGCATCTTTTTCGGTATCACTTGAGAGTAATCCCTGTCGGAGCGGGGTCCGTGCGTGACACCACCGCCTTTCCAGATGGGAGAACGGCTCGAGCCGTGACGGGCGCGGCCCGTGCCTTTTTGTGCCCATGGTTTCTTGCCTCCTCCGCGCACTTCACCGCGCATCTTTGCGTGCGCAACGGTCGGACGGGCGTTGGCCTGCATCGCGGTCACGACTTGGTGTATTAGAGCATCACTCCAGGCGACCCCGAATACATTCTCGGGAAGTTTGATGGAGCTTGTCTTTTTACCTTGCGCACTATAGATATCGGCCTCATGAGAAAAAACGGCCTTTGTGGAGACTTTCTTGGTGATGTTCTTTTTTGTCTTTTTTGTTTCCATATTTACCCCGTGAGAAAAGCTACCCTGCTTTACTGCCTTGTTGGTTTTATCCTGTTTTTCGTTTTTTGTTTCCATACGTCAAATAGTTTTTCTCATGGGGCGAGTTAGCCGCGAATCTCCACGAGCGTGCCCGGCTTTCCCGGGATAGCACCTGAAATGACGAGTGTATTGGTGGCGACGTCCACTTGCAAGACCTTGAGATTCTTGACGGTAATGCGCTCTCCGCCCATCCGGCCGGCCATGCGCATACCTTTGACGACACGGCCGCCTGCGCGACCGCCGCCGCCGATAGAACCCGGACTTCGTTCCCGGTTCTTCTGACCGTGACTACGAGGTCCTCCGTGGAACCCGTGACGCTTCACTACACCCTGGAATCCCTTTCCTTTAGATATCGCAGAGACTGCGACGACGTCCCCCGGCGCAAAGACCGAGACGTCGATAGTGGCACCCGCTTCGAGTTTAGAGCCCCCGTCAGCGGGAAACTCCCGCAGCACCTTGAACGGCTTGCCGGTCTGAGCTTTGTTGACTTTGGATTCTTTCTTAGCGCCAAAGCCGACCTGAACAGCTTCGTATCCCTCGCTCTCTTTTCCTTTGACCTGAGTGACCGTGAGCGGACCGGCCGTGATGACGGTTGCAGCAGAAACGACACCCTTCTCATCGAAGACTTGCGTCATCCGTCCTTTGGTGCCGAGCATGAATTTCATAGATTTTCTTCGCGAGTGAAGCGAGTGATAAGAAAATCATGACCCAGCACCTTCTCTCGTAGCCGAGTGCGTCGGGTCAGAATCTTCCGTTACTCATTGTCATGACTTACCAGCATCAACTCGCGAAAGAAGGTGCTGGGTTCAGTTCAGCATTGTCGTGTTGCTTCGCCTTGTTCACAACACTCTGTGCTTCACAAAAAACGCCCGCAACAGCGGGCCGTACAAGCCTGCCATTGGTCCCAATCTGGGGACGTGGGTGGAGGCACTATAGCGGAATGCCCGCCGAAATGCAAATCAATCGAACCTATATAGCTGTCGGAGGGGTGCGCACCGGCGCCACTACAGGATGCCGGCGGCGGTGAATCATTTCTGCGAGTATCCAAACGAGGCCCATCGAAGCGGCGCCGAGAGTGAACGGAATGGTCGTGTCAGCGCCGACGAAACCGAACGCCTCGCTCATGGTACAGAGAAATCCACCCGCGCACTCTGACTCTGCGGCAACACCACTACCTCCCGGAGCCAGCTGACTGATATCTTGGGGACGCCACTGTATATCTTTGGAAGTAATTCCCTGCTTTTGGGCTTCCTGTGAGAGGACGCTGACAATGGAATCAATCTGCGCCTGCGACAGGCTCGCGGTGCGCGGGTCACTCAGGATTGCGCCGCGGATTGTTGCTTGTAATTCGCTCTGTGAGTTTTGCGCATGAACAAAAAGCGGTACAAAAACGAAAAACGCAAGGAGGGTGAAGAGCAAGAGCAGAGTGCGAAGTGAATGTGTGCGGCTCATAGCTCTCAGTATAGCAATACCAGAACCTATTGTTCCTGAAAGATGGGGATGATGTTGACAGTCGTGGAGCGCGTGACGGGCGAGTTGTCGAGGCCGGTACACCTGAGCGTGTATATGGTCGATCCTTTGATGGACCCGGATATCTGGGAACCGGATTTGCCGCTCCAAATGTCACCGGGCGGATTCGTACTGCTGACAGTACACGATTTCACGTTCTTCGTGTCCCAATTGACGTTCACCCTTTCTCCGCTTTGAACGAGTGTCGGCCGTACCTGCCAGACGATCACACTGGGAGACAGAACACACCCGCAGTCATTTGAACATGCTTCAATCAGGCTTGTGGAGCATACGGAATTGCGGAGCCAGAGAGAGGTCCCGACACAATACCTGAGAAGCGTACACGTCGGAGCGAAGGTACAGGTGGGATAGTTGCTTGCGCCATTCGCGCACGTGCTCGGGGGGAAGGTACAGGTGGGATAGTTGCTTGCGCCATTCGCGCACGTGCTCGGGGGGAAGGTACAGGTGGGATAGTTGCTTGCGCCATTCGCGCAGATCGCAGGCTCGGGACAATTGACCCCAAAGAGGGCGGCAACCGCGGGGACATTGCAGACCGGCGACGGGTCGCACTCCCCCGCATAATGCGGAGAGGATGGACATGATGCGGGGACGATTGCGAGCCCGCTCGCAGAAGAGTCGGTGAACTGAACTTCCGAAGAAGCGAAGGGTTGTCGCGAGTTGAGCAAGGTAGCGAGAATCGCAACGGCGACGAGTACAGCGGCAAACACCCATTCTTTGTGGATACGGAAGAGTTGCGCGCGCGTTTTGAGCTTGTGCAAATGCTGTCTCATGGCTTCACACTAGATTGTACCGTGCTTGAAGCGAGTGCGAGCGTGATGCTGTGTATATTGTCTTCTACCGCTTTTTTGAAAGCCGTGATTCCCTTGTTCGCGATTCTCGGGTCATTTCCGGGATATGCCTGAAGCCAAGCTGCTTCCGAGAGTTTGGAGACGGCAATTGATGCTTTCTGCGCGGCCTGAAGGGCCTTTGCATACTCACGCGTCTCAAAAAGCGCGGTCGCGTTGGTGTTCAAAAGCCAGGGATTATCGGGGAACCACTCCAGGGCTCTTGCGGTTGTCTCCGCCGCCTCTCTCGCCCTTCCCGCCTTCAGGAGCACCCACGCATAATCATTGACGGCCGCCCAATTGGTGGGATAGAATTTCAAGAAATATTCGTAATCTTTCGCCGAGGCCGCATACTCGCCTTTGTAGCCCTCTATCAGCGCGCGGATGTAATACGAATTGGGAGCTTTGTCTCCCATCTGCGCTATCTGCATGTCAATGAGCGCCATCGCCGTCTCGAACTCCCCTTTCAAAAACG